>JBBQOJ010000364.1:0-4333 GCA_038330815.1 Chitinophagales bacterium
CATTCCATCCCCAACCGAGGTTCCAGTTAACGGGCGCACCATTTTGGCGAACTTGCTGACAGGTACCCCAATCGGAGCCCTTGTCGAGCGCATTATTGGTTTGCGCACCCGCACCCACGGTGGCCTGCATTTCAAAAATCGATTCATCGCTGTTTTTACCTGCACCCGGCACACTGTTACTCCACTCGCGCCAGTTATCTGAGAAGTTGGACAACAGGCGGTATTGCTGGGAAGCAATTACCTGGTTGCACAAGGCAATGGTACGGGGCCAGTCGCGCCGGAAAAGAAAGGTTTCTGCCCATAAGGTATTGGCAGCTCCTTTAGTTAATCTTCCCGCATACCCGTTACCGTAACCCGCATCATCCATCGGCAATAAGGCTGCTGCCGCCTGCAGGTTGGAATCAATAAACGCATATAAGGTAGCTACCGGTGATTTGTCTTTGAGGCCATCGGTTGGATTAACGATCCTGAAATTAATCAGGGGCACTTCACCATAGGTTTTTACCAACTCCACGTAGGCATAGGCCCTGAAGAAGCAAGCTTCACCCACGTTCCGAAGAGAAGCGGGATCGGCTACCTTTAATGAATCGGCTGTGAACAGCGCCAGGTTGGCGGCATTGATCATGGCGTAGTGGTCGTTCCAGTAGGTATTGGGCGCCCAGTCATCCTTGGTATATTGGTAAGTTTCAAAAGTGGCGATGATTTCCTTACCGTCATTGATATCGCTTCCTTTTTGGGCATCGTCATCGCGGATACTGTGAAAATCAATCCAGGGCAGCGTGGAAAAACCTGCATAAGAACGGAGAATATTATACATGCCCAATACCTGTCCTTCCAACGCTCCCTGGTTAAGGTCATCCAGGGTAGCAGTTAGTGGTTTACGGTCAAGAAATTTTTCACAACCCGAAATGGTTACCAGCAAGGGGGCTGCTGCCAGTAATCCCCAAATCAATTTTTTATATCTTTTCATACAAATAAATTTAATAGTTTAAAAAGTCAGGTTCAATCCAAGTGTACTTACCACAGGTATTGCACCGCCTGCATTATCGTAACCAAAGGCAGTGGCATCACCGCCAAATTCGGGTGTGTAGCCCAAATTATTTTTGAAGGTTTTCAGGTTTTGTACATTGGCGAAAATGCGCAGGCTTTTTACTTTTATCCTGGAGAGTGTTCCCTGCCCGATGCTATAACCCAACTGCAGGTTCCTGATCCGGAAATAACTTCCATCTTCAATATTATAGGTTGATCCGTTGTAGTTGATACGATCGCCCTGGCCCAGTAAAGGCACCCAGTTAGAAGTACCTGGTCCGCGCCAGCGATCAATTTTTTCTGCTGAATAATTTACCCGCTGAAAGGGTGCTTCCAATGAACCCCAGGTTCTGAAAACTTCGTTGCCATAAACACCTACCAGGTCGATGCCCAAATTAAAACCTTTGTACACCAGGTTAATAGAGGTGCCATAGGTAAAGTCGGGTGTAGGGTTTCCAATAAAGGTTTTATCATCCGCAGTAATTTGCCCATCGCCATTTACATCTTTAAACTTAAAAGTGCCCGGGCGGTAGGTTCCACCAATCCTGTTTACAGGCGACTTGGAAATATCTGCATAGCTTTGATAAATGCCTTCCACTACATAACCGTAAAAATAACCGATCGGCTGGCCGGGTGTGGTTCTGCTTTCAGCACTTCCATTGTTTTGAAAACGCCTGGATAGAAAACCGGTAGGCAGGTCTGCACTCAGGCTCAACACTTCGTTTTGCAGGAAGGTGATATTTCCACTAATATTTAAGCTGAAATCCTTATTTATTGTTTGCGACCAATTGGCTGAGAACTCCTGCCCGGTATTGCGGATGCTGCCACCATTCACCAGTTTATTTTTTAACCCCAGTGCCGACCGGTCAACATAGGTCATCAGGTCGCGGGTGGTACGACTAAAATAATTAGCCTCAAAGTGCAGGCGGTTATTAAAGGCATTGAATTCTACCCCCACTTCCTTAGCCGACACTGTTTCCCATTTCAAATCGGGGTTTGGAATATACTCGGGATCTGCAGCAGTATACACGTTGGTACCAAAAACCGCGTTGGAGCCGGTATTCAGGTTTGGATAGAAAGGATAGTTTAAGGGGCTGCCATCCAAACGGGAAGCCGTTTGATTGCCCAAAACACCTACCGAAGCTTTCAATTTAAGAAAATCAAAGAACCGCTGTTCCGCCATGAAATTCTCCCTTGTCAGGTCCCACGCAGCACCCACTGCCCAGAACTTCTGGTTGCGATTTGCTTGCGGTAGTCTTGAGGATGCATCATTTCGAAAGGAACCGTTGATGAAGTACTTGTTCTTATAATTGTACAGTGCCCTTGTAAGAAAAGAAACAGTAGAATATTCACTTTGTGAAGAACTGGAGGATGTGTTGGAAGGATCCTGGAAACCATTGGTAATATACCAGAATCTTGGATCATTAGGTATGGGGAGCGCGGTTGCGCCAGTAGCCTGGCTGGCCCTTGCTTCTCTTCTAAATTCACCAAAATAATAGGTGGTAAATCCGCCGGTTAAGGTGAGGCCATGATCACCAAAATTCTTCTTATAGTTTAACACATGATCCTGCTGGTATTTTTTATAACTGTCGTCATTTTCCTGGACGCGGGTTGACTGGCTAAACAGGTAAGGTGTATTGTCTTTGGGATTATACGCATAATAAAGCGGTGTGTACTGGCGCCTGTTTACAGTACTTTGATCTGCATAGAGTGTTGATCGGAAAGTGAAGTTCCTCAGGAAGGCTACTTCTGCATACACACTTCCCACGGTTCTTAATTCGATGCTCTTCAATTTGTCCCATTCGTTCTCTACCCGTAACAACGGGTTTACTACGCCCGATGACTGCAATCCCACATCCAAACCTGAGTAAATATCCATATTGATACTGTCCGTACCATAGGGATTGCGCACCCTGAATTGCCGGGTATCAGCGGATACCTGCGGAATTACTTTTCTTGCATCATCCAGTACAGCAGTTGCATCGTAAGGATTTTGCTGGCGCGATACATTCAGGTTAACGCCCAACTTGATGGCCTTGTTAATTTTAAATTCATCGCTGAGTGATAATAACCATTTGTCGAGTTTTTCGTGGCGGATAATTCCTTCATCCATCAGGTAACCCATGCCAAAATTAAACCGGTTTTTTTCTGTACTACCTGCGATGCTGAGGTTATTGGTGCTAAAACGGCCGGTACGGGTTACGGCATCAATCCAATCGGTATTGGCAGTTAAGCCGGTGTAATCGAATGGCGCGGTGGTTGGGTTGGAGGCGTCGTTGGCTCTTTCTTCGGCAAACAAAGTTTTAAACTGGTCGGCGTTGGCCAATTGAATTTTGTCAACCAGTTTTTTAAATCCGTAGCTGGTATTAAAATTTACCACTACCTGGCCGGCCTTTGCTTTCTTTGTGGTAATGGCAATAACGCCGGTGGCGCCCCTTACCCCAAAAATGGCGAGTGAAGAAGGATCTTTAAGTATTTCAATAGATTCAATGTCATTGGGATTGATATAATCGATATTGTCGTTGAAGATACCATCTACCACATACAATGGTTGCACCTGGCCGATGCTGATAGTACCACGGATACGGATATCCGGCGCACGGCCGGGCGTACCGGAGTTTACCACTGACAAACCGGCCACCCTGCCTTGTAAGGAAGCAAGTGGATTGGTGTTGGGTTTATCTGCCACTTCTTTACCACTTACTTTAACTATTGAACCGGTTAAATCTCTTTTATTGGCAGTGCCATAACCGATCACCACCACTTCGTCGATTGACTTGGTAGAATTTTTTAGTGAGACATTGATTTCAGTTCGGCCGCCCACGGGCATTTCAATCGTTTCATACCCTATGGAAGAAAACACCAGGGTAGCCGATTCGGGAACTGAAATTGCAAAATTGCCCTCCCCATCTGTTGAGGTTCCGGCGGCAGCGCCCTTAACTTTTATCGAAACACCGGGCAAGGGTTCGCCGGCAGGACCGGTTACCTTACCCACCACCCGAACATCTGCCACTTTAAAATCTCTACGGGTAATAACCACCAGGTTATTTTCCAAAATCCGGTAGGTAAGGGCCGTGGAGGTAAATATATTATCCAATACTTCCGTTACCGGCGTATTTACCGCATTGATGCTCACTTTTTGGTTGGAGCTAACTACCTCATCATTGTACAGGAAGCGGAAAATGCTTTTTTTCTCAATTTGTTTGAGGGCCGTTTTTAACTCAGCCGACTGCAAACTAAGCGTGATCCTGTTTTGCGAAAATGTTTTTGCCGATAATTGCACACTGGTGAGCAGCAGGAAGGC
>JBBQOJ010000365.1:0-4318 GCA_038330815.1 Chitinophagales bacterium
ACCATTCTATAAACTGCGGGTTAGAATAATTGGCGGTGTATAACAGGGAATCAGTTTTAATGATGGAAGCCGGTATCAACAGGTTGGGGTATTCGCCACCTTCGCCGTAGGTGCCATGGCATTTTTTACAGGAAGCGTTAAACACCTCCCTGCCTTCTGCTGCCAGTGCCTGCTCGACCTTTCCCGGAAACTTGGGTGGCTGGATGGAATTGATATAGGCGAGCACATCATTAAAGTGACCATCGACTTCTTTCGCTTCGCTGGTATCCGTTACCGTTAGCAGGTTGCTGGCCATCAAAAAGCGGCCGAAATCACCCCTGCCGAAGCCATTGTAAAACATCGCGTTCTTTTTTTTCAACAACCACCAGGCTGGTACATCCGTGGGGATAATTTCATCAGGCAGCGGCAGCAGGTTTTTATCGCTCCATTGAAGCGTGGTGGGATCGCGGTGTGCTACCAGCAGGTAGGCCAGACCATCTGCCAGGTTTACCCCCTTGGTGGGTACTACCAAATTGGGCGCAATGGTTTTGATGGCGGTGATAAAATGTTTGGCGGCATCATATTTTTTTGCCTGTTCCCCGGTGAGGTTTTTTAGAAATTTTTCAGCCAGTAAGGCGGTGCTTTCCCGGTTCACCGTATAATCGCTCAAAGAATTGCCCAGTCCTACTACCAGTTGCCCGTTAAATACCTGGGCATGGCATTGCAGGCAGTTGGGTGCTACCACCAATTCGCCATTGGGCGCTTTCACCGCGGTAAAATCGTGCGGTACCCCTTTGTTGTTACCGGGGCGCTTTAAAAAATTATTGGTATCGCGGGGCGCGCCTAAAAAATAAAGGGAGTAAGGGATACCGCTTTTTAGGTAATCACCGGTGATTAAATAATTGTAACCGGTGGCAGCATCGCCCGTTCTTTGTTTACTTGGCTCAATAAATTCCGGTTCCGG
This sequence comes from Chitinophagales bacterium, assembly GCA_038330815.1. Lineage (GTDB taxonomy): Bacteria > Bacteroidota > Bacteroidia > Chitinophagales > Chitinophagaceae > Ferruginibacter. The sequence continues at coordinate 944 of JBBQOJ010000365.1, forward strand.
TTTTTTTTCCTGTTGCGTCAGCGAAACAAAGGCAACAGCGGAAGCAGTGAGTAAAAATAAAACGAGCAACTTTTTCATAGTACAAAGTACAAATTTAAGATGGTAAAGCGGGTAGCTGTTTAAGAAGAAACCGGTAATTATTATTGGGTAAGTGGAGGCTGGTTTTTTCTTTAAACATCATTTAACTTAAATATCCCGAATTCAGTCACTACTTACATTGTATTCTTCAATTTAAAATAACAATTTATGATTAAAATACATGCATTTTACCGCTATTCCAACAATTTATTTCATACAGCAGAACCGGGAAACGGTTAAATAAAAATAGAACAAGAATCAAAAGTCAAACAATTGACAATTATGTTTACTGTTACAAATTTTTGGCGGAGTTTGCATCAGCAGGGATGATGGACTTGAAGATATTTGAGGTTAAGGGTAGTAACAAAGGAGAGCACAAAAGACTTAAAAAATACTGGAACACTTTCTATAAGAAATTTACTGCATTTTTATACAAACAAAAAAAATGCAATGACAATTACAACGGACAGAATATTAAATGATAAGAACCTTTTTTAACTGCTTAAATATCGACACTGCCGATAGGATCAAAGCAACCGACATTCGCCTCAAGGTACCAGGCAACATGTGGCTGCGGTAACGGTTATGTCCACCCTTTGTAATGTAAGTAGTATTTGCCACGCTGCAGGATATCCATGTGCAAGCGCTTGTAGTAGTTTTTAAATATTGTGGGTTGTTTAAATCTTTATACAAGCCCGTTCCTTGTCGTGGGGCTACCCGGCTTTATATACTGATGATGTTTATGGATGCTTCATGGCTTTGCTTTGCAGGTTATTTCTTCAATCTCTTTTCCATTTCAACCAGGTCTCTTTCCCTCTCAAGTTTTCTATGCAACTGATTTTCGGTAAGTAAGTACAGTTGATATTTAGCCGTAAAAATTTGTTTGCTCTCATTCAATAAACTGTATTTCACCACTGCATTATTTTTGCCTGAGCACAGTATTAAACCAATTGTTGGGTTATCGCTTTCCTGCCTTACTTTATCTTCAAACATCCGCACATACATGTCCATTTGTCCAACATCCTGATGCGTTAGCTTGCCTGCTTTTAAATCTATCAGTAAAAAACATTTTAAAATATAGTTGTAAAATACCAGGTCAATATAAAATTCTTCGTCTTCAGCTGTAATGCGGTATTGCCTGCCCACAAAAGAAAAACCTTTGCCCAACTCAAATAAAAACTCCTGCAGTTTATCTATCAGGCCCTGTTCTAATTCCTTTTCATAAAAATCCATATTGGATTTTAGGTTTAAAAATTCTAATACATAAGGGTCTTTGATGATATCGCTTGCCTGCATTATTTCTTTTTTACCTTCCGCTTCCGCTTTTACCAGTGCCTTGCTTTTCTTTTGGGTCATTAACATCCGCTCGTAATACAGGCTGTTTATTTGCCTTTCCAGCGTTCTTGTATTCCAGTTACTTCCTATGGCTTTCTGCATGTAAAAGCTTTTGGTTGCTATTGCTCAACCTTCAGCAATAAACGGTAATGTGTCCAGGTTAATTCGGAACGCAGTGCGTTCCATTTTGGAAATGCACAATAAAATTGGCGGATATGGCGTAAATTCCTATTGCTAAAATTTTTCCCATATTCTGTGGTGAGCCTTGCTGATATTGTTTCTAATTAAGCCTTTCCATATTCTGCCCGTTGCTTTCCGTTCTGTTCTTCTTCAACTATTAATATTCCAATACGCCAGTAAGCTGCTACCATTGCAAAATTGGCGGTCCGGCATACCGTATTTTTTGCTTCTTCAATAACCTGCCTGATATTACTGTACAATTGCGCTATACCCAGCCTGCTTGTATTGACTTTTGCCATTTACTTTTCATTTATGCCACCACCGGTGACAGCTCAATAAATTTATTGTTTTAAAATTGGAGGTCGCAAAATACGTCTCCAATTTTCATTTTATCCAAAAGGATGATGTCTATTAAGCTGGCTGGTTAAATTTCTCCAGTTCCTGCACCTTGTACATTTCCGAGCTGGCGATATATTTCTACCCGCCTTATATTGTACCTGCCTTTTGTTATGCTGCCGCAACCTATGCAGGATCACACTTGCGCGGAGGTGCAGGGCATTCTTTATTGTGGGATAGATGCCGTTGAGTGCTTCAGTAAGTAAACTGATATTATTGTGGAGGTTGCCAGGCAAAAGTTCGCCTGTGTTGGCTGTAGCTTATCCCTTTTGCCGCCGCGGAGATTACTGATCATGGTGAGGAACTGGTGAGTAGATAATTTTAATTCCCTGCTGTTGCTCCCTGTTGTTGATGGTAGGTAAATAGAGGGATCAAAAAAGGGGGTAAGGTCGCCGTCCTTTGCGTAGATATAGTTGGCCGCAATTCTAACATTAATAAAACGAAGTTGAAGGTTTATTTTTTAGCTGCATTACAGTTGCATGATGATTAGAAGCACGCTTCCATTATTTATTTTATCAGCATTTTTTTATGTCATCTGCTACCCAACCTGCCTGGTAATCAGCTGGCAAAAAAGGGAGCAATTTAAAGGCCTGTTAATTTTCAACGATGTTGGGCTCTTCCTCACTGCCCGTTGATCCGCCCGCCTGGTTATATTGCTGCAACATTTCTTTCAGGTCGTCCAGGGTATTAATGTCAGCGGGCTTTTTGTCCTGCCGCCACTTGCTCATTCTTGGAAAGCGAAGCGCCACGCCACTTTTATGCCGGTTACTCGCAGCGATGCCCTCGAAGGCGATTTCAAATACCAACTCCGGTTTCACCGTTCTAACAGGGCCAAATTTCTCAATGGAATTTCTTTTAACAAAGGCATCCACCTGCGCAAATTCCTTGTCAGTTAAACCACTGTAGGCCTTGGTAAAGCTTACCAGCTTTTCGCCATCCCTTACAGCAAAGGTATAATCGGTATACAGGTTACTGCGCCGGCCGTGGCCTTTTTGTGCATAGATCATTACTGCATCAATGGTAAGCGGATCAATCTTCCATTTCCACCAATCGCCCCTTTTACGGCCTACCTGGTAAATAGATGCTTTTCGTTTTAACATAATCCCCTCGCTGCCCATATCCCTCGACGTTAGTCGAAGGGCCCTCAGTTCCTCCCAGGTGTTGGCATTTATTTGCGGTGAAATATGTATTGATGGATGTGGTACCTCCTGAATGATACCTTCCAGTAGCTGTCTCCTGGAAGTAAGGGCCATGCCCCGGATATCTTCCCCCTTGTATTCGAGCAGATCGTAAGCAATAAAACCCACAGGCGCTTCCAGCAATTGTTTTTTGGTAATATTTTTTCTACCGATCCTTGTTTGCAGCGCTGCAAATGGCAGGGGTTTA
>JBBQOJ010000366.1:0-4317 GCA_038330815.1 Chitinophagales bacterium
ACAGCTGAAGTTACTTCGCTTGCCCCTGATAAGTCAAACTTTATTTTACCATTGTATTGTAAGGGGTCCATCACTTTTACATCTGCCGCCCCGGATACTTCCAACGAATTTATTTCCGGTGCAGTTATATACACTTTGAAATGGGCATTTTTAAAACTATTGCTCTCCCGGGTGCGGATTTTTAATTTGTTTCCGCTCACTTTGGTTTCGATGTCACGGATTATATTGTCATCTGATGCTACTTTTACTTCAGTGGTGGGACCGGTTCTTAACTCTACCTCAAATGAGCCACCCACGATGATGCCCTTAAAATCGCCGGTCGATCTTGTTTCTGTTACAATATTGCCGCTACCGGATTGGTTGCTACAGGCCCCTAACAACACGGCCACAAGGCCAACAATTACTAAATTTTTCATAATTCGTTCTGTTTTTTTTGTAAAGATTTAAAATAATAAGTTGATAAGCAAATGTTTGGCTGATAAAAATCCGGGTAATGCCAGGCGGCAGCATCTATCGATAGTTGGTATGGAGGTATTTTTAAAAAGCGGTGCGGGCTAATTACCCATCAATTTCAGCTACCCTGGTGAGCAAGTAATCCTGCATCCTCCGGCGCCTGTTTTTTTTGCGGCTTTGCTGCTGCCGGCAAATTATGAAGGGTATTATTTACCTTCGCGTGACTATGACGGAAAAAATACTTATTCTTGATTTTGGTTCTCAATATACCCAGTTAATAGCCCGCGTGGTAAGGGAGGCTAATGTATACTGTGAAATTATCCCTTTTCAAAAACCAATTGTTATTGACCCAACATTGAAAGGTATTATCCTTTCCGGTTCGCCCTTTTCGGTGAATGACGACAATGCGCCACAGGTAAATATCAGCGAGCTTTCCCAACAGGTGCCCATCCTGGGCCTTTGTTATGGTGCCCAACTTACCGCCCGCCAGTTTGGTGGCCGGGTTGAAAAAAGCGACAAACGCGAATACGGCCGGGCGAAACTGGAAACTGTTAAAGAAGATACCTTATTAAAAGACGTTTCGCCACATTCGCAGGTTTGGATGAGCCATAGCGATACCATCAAATCCCTGCCGGAAGGATTTGAAGTGCTGGGCACCACCGAAACCATACCCGTAGCGGCGTTTCGGCGAATGAGTGAGGGAGGATTACCCCTTTACGGCCTGCAGTTTCATCCCGAAGTTTACCATTCTGCCGAAGGAAAGAAGATAATTAAAAATTTCCTGGTAGACTGTTGCCATTGTTCGCAGGATTGGACACCAGCCCATTTTATCAGTGACACGGTAGCTGCTTTGAAAAAACAGATTGGAGACAAACGGGTGATTATGGCATTGAGTGGCGGGGTAGATAGTACCGTAGCCGCCACCCTCATTCACCAGGCATGCGGCGATAACCTATTCGGCATATTTGTAGACAACGGCGTGTTACGAAAGGGCGAATTTGAACAGGTGCTGGAAACCTATGGCCGGCTTGGTTTGAACGTAAAGGGCATTGATGCACGCGAGCATTTTTACACCCGCCTGGCAGGGAAAACCGATCCGGAGGAAAAACGGAAGATCATTGGTGGTGGCTTTATCGAAATATTTGACCAGGAGGCGCACCGGATAGAAGATATTTCCTTTCTCGGGCAGGGCACCATTTACCCGGATGTAATTGAATCCTCCTCCGTGCATGGCCCCTCGGCAACCATCAAATCGCACCACAATGTGGGTGGTTTACCAGCAACCATGAAATTATCGTTGGTAGAACCGTTGCGGTCGTTATTTAAAGATGAGGTAAGAAGGGTTGGACTCGAATTGGGCATCCCCCACGAATTACTTTTCCGCCACCCCTTTCCCGGGCCGGGTTTAGGTATCCGTATTTTAGGAGATGTTACGGAAGAAAAGGTACGGTTATTGCAGGAGGCAGATGCAATTTATACGAACGGCTTGAAAAAAGCCAACCTGTATGATGGCATCTGGCAGGCAGGTACCATCCTGTTACCGGTTAAAAGCGTGGGCGTGATGGGTGATGAAAGAACCTACGAATTTACGGTGGCATTAAGGGCGGTAACTTCCGTGGATGGGATGACGGCGGACTGGGCGCACCTGCCGTACGAATTTTTAGCCGACATCTCCAACGAGATCATAAACAATGTGAGGGGTATTAACAGGGTGGTGTATGATATTAGCAGCAAACCGCCTGCTACTATTGAGTGGGAGTAAACAGGCATTGAAAGTTTATCCATTTATCCACCCGGTTGTTCTACATCATGTTACAAACAGGTATAATAACAACACTGCAGGAACACCCTATCAATCAATCTATGAAGCAATTTTTACAGGTAGTTATTTTTTTATGGGTGGCCCTGCATTCCGTACATGGCGTGGAAGCACAAAGGGATACTACGGAGCGGCCGAAAATTTTTAGGGTGGGGTTGTTTGCGCCGGTGTACCTGGATTCGGTATTTACGGAAGACGGTAAGTTTCGATATAAACAAGGCATGCCGGCATTTATACGGCCGGGCACTGATTTTTTAAACGGCGCCCAACTTGCCCTCGATTCGTTGAAGCTGCAACACCAGCAGGTGGAAGCATTTATCTATGATACCAAATCTTACCAGCAACCCGTGGATAAGCTAATCAGGATGAAAAAGCTGGATAGCCTTGACCTGATGATTGGGGCCGTAAAAGACATTGAATACTGGCAACTGGCAGCATTTGCCCTAACAAAAAACATCCCCTTTATTTCCGCCACTTATCCCAATGATGGCGGCATCACCGAAAACCCCTTTTTGGTGGTGGTGAACGCTACGTTGAAGGCGCATTGCGAAGCGATTTACAGTTATATTTTACAAAATCATGGTGGCGACCGTGTGCTGCTGCTACGAAAAAAAGGTGCACAGGAAGATAAAGTGGCCGCTTACTTTAAAGCCATCAATGAGCCTGATAAAAAGCCATTGGTAAATATTCAAACCATCAATATTGATAGCAGCTTTTCCTCCGACCAGCTTAAAAGGAGAATCGATAGTACCAAACAAACCATTATTATTGGCGCTTCGCTGGATGAAAACTTTGCCCTCACCCTGGCGGCAGCTTGCTACGACCTGCACGAAAGCTACCCGATAACCCTTATTGGAATGCCCAATTGGGATGGCTTTAAAAGCCTGGTGAAAAAAGACCAGTTTGAAGACTTCCCCATCTTCTTTACTACCCCATACTTCAACAATAAATGGGATGATTTTAGTAAGGCACTAACTGCAGGTTATCTTAAGAAATATAAAGGGAAGCCAAATGACATGGTGTTTAAGGGTTTTGAAAGCACTTACCTTTTTACGAATTTGCTTATTAATTTCCCCAACGATATGATGAGCCATATGAACGATAAAAACTACAAGGTGTTCTGCGACTATAATTTCCGCCCGGTGTTTTTAAAGAAAGACAGCAAAGTGCCGGATTATTTTGAAAACAAACACCTCTATTTTATAAGAATGATCAACGGCTCCATATTGAGGGCCTGGTAAAAGATTTATCTGTCACACTTGAAAAGGCCTGCCATCGCAGGCTTTTTACATTTCAATAACGTTCGGTTACAACAAAGCATCAAAATGCTTGTTTGGGGAAGTGGCGATGAAGTGGGCTTTTTGAACCCGTTTACTCCTGACCCTAAAGTCAATTATCAATACCGTTTACATGGTGATGGCGGGAAATTTATGGCAGCAAAATTGATTTACGCTATACCTGTTATAAAGTTGGGAGGTCAACATTTCCTGTTTCTTCTTCCTTAAGGAAATTTGATAGAAAGGGAATATATATTGTCCAAAAAATACCGCTGAAGACGTACTGAAATTCACAAGGAGAGCGAAAACTGACTCACGAAAAAATAATAAAATAATATGCCGCTCATTGCATTTACAGATAAAGGACTATACTGCAAACAGGGCGGTTTTTACATTGATCCCTGGCACCCGGTAGAAAAAGCAGTAATTACCCATGCGCACAGCGACCATGCCCGGAGTGGCAGCAATGCCTATCTGTGTCACCATCTGACCAAACCCCTTTTGCAGCTGCGCCTGGGCGATAATTATTACCAATCTGTAGACTGGAACGAACCGGTTTGGATGAATGGCGTAAAGGTAACACTCCACCCCGCCGGCCATATCATCGGTTCCGCACAAATAAGGGTGGAATACGAGGGGGAAGTTTGGGTAGCCAGCGGAGATTACAAAACAGAGGATGATGGTTTGAGCGGCGCATTTGAGCCGGTAAAGTGCAACGTATTTATTACTGAATCTACCTTTGGCCTTCCCATTTATAAATGGAAAAAA
>JBBQOJ010000367.1:0-4298 GCA_038330815.1 Chitinophagales bacterium
CGGGGTATTCCTTTAACCACATGGCTGCATCAATCAGCGCATTTTCAAAGGCAAGTCCAAGATGCACATGCGTAATGTTGTAACCATTGTTGCCAGTCAGCATGGCCAACTGGGCTGCCAGGGCATTGGGGGTACTTTGCACAAAGTTGCCGGGTGTAAGTTGGCCCTCCTCATACTCTACCAATTGTTTTAAAAAAAGGAAGCAATCTTCCATACCTGCATTGGCCGTTCCTATAATAATACCGTTGATGTTATTTAGTTGATCCATCAACGGCAAAGCTGCGCCCATCCCCATTCTTACCGATTTACTCATCCTGCGCAACACCCCGGGCGGGATACCTTTATACGCCGGCTCAATTACCCTTAATTGCTGGTTAACTGCCTGGTGCAGGATACTGATATCCCCCTCCCCCAGGGTAGCCTGTGGCGAAATACAACTTGTTTGATGAATATATAACATGGGCATCAGGAGTTGGAAAAGATCAGCGATGTGCAATTCCCTCCAAATCCAAACGAGTTGGACATTACATGCTGAAGGGGGAGTTTTTTAAAAGCAGTTACCGGCAGTAGCCCTGTTTCGGTAATGGGCCTGCTGCAATGTAAACCGGCATATATTTCCTGGTGGCGAAGGTTTAGTAAACTATACACCGCTTCAATAGCCCCGGCTGCCCCCAACGTATGGCCGGTGTTACCCTTGGTGGAGGCAAAGGGCGGCGGTACCTCGAACAATTGCTTCATTGCCCTGCTTTCCACAAGGTCGTTGTTTTCGGTGCCGGTGCCATGGGCGTTGATAAACCCAATATCGGCAGGTGCTAACCCAGCCATTTCCAGTGCCCCTTTCATGGAAAGATAGGGGCCCGTTCCCTGCTCCGATAAAGAGGAGGGGTGGTAGGCATCATTGGTGTTGCCATAGCCAGACAAAACGCCATAGTGTTTTTTATCCTTCACTTCTTCTTCCTTTTCCAATACCAGGAAGGCGGCGCCTTCTCCCAAATTCAGTCCCCTCCGATGTTCGTCGAAGGGCCTGCAAATTTCCGGTGATAAAATGTGCAGCGCATTAAACCCATTGATGGTAAACTTTGCCAAACTATCCGCCCCGCCCACAATCGCCCTTTTTGCCAATCCATTTTTAATAAGCCGGGCACCATACAATATGGCATTCGCCGAGGAAGAACAAGCGGTATTAATGGTATTGATAATACCTGCAATGCCAAACTGTTGCTGCAGGTAAAGGGCCATGGAGGCGCAATCGTACGAATCAATGTATTCCGATCCGCCTTCTTTGTCATTTACATCCTGGTAAAATTCATCCGTAAGGCACATACCGCCAACGGTGCTTCCCGTTATAAGCGCCGTATGGGACGAGGCGAGTTCGGCGGTGGTTAATTGTGCATCCTGTATCGCTTCCTCCATCGCATGCAATCCCAACAAGGTAGTGCGGGTAATGCCCGGCGTAACAACGTTTAAACGGCTGCGTAATATTTCAGTAGGTGTTTTTATTTCACCGCAAGGCCGCTGGCCGGCATAGTTGGAATTAAAAAGTTGCAGCCGGCCAATACCGCAACTACTATCGGTTAAGGATACACGATTTTTCGCTACTGTATCACCAATAGCACTTATTACGCCCATGCCTGTTATAACGATCCTGCTCAAATGAATGGAAGTTTTTACTTGGTTCGGTGTTGCTCGATATAGGCTACCATCGTGTTAATGTCTACCAAAATTTTCCTGCCTTCCTTGGGGTCTTGTATGGTAATGCCATACTCCCGGCCCAACAAAACGATCAGCTCAATCGAGTCAATCGAATCCAGCCCCAACCCTTCACCAAACAATGGTTCATCATCGCGGATCTCGCCAGGCGTTATAGGAAGGTTTAAAAAGGATATTAGCTGCGTTTTAAGCTGCTGTTTAAGTTCGGCTGTTTCCATATTATCTAAATCAGGTTTTTTCTTTTCAGTCCTGCCCAGGCGGCCAGTTGTAAAAAAACGGTTATGACAATTAAAGGTAAAATATTTATTAAAATGTCTTTCAAATTCCCTCCTTCCAGGAACAAGCCATAATAAGCTTCCAGGCACCAGTGCAGCGGCGAAAGCACCAGGATGTTTTTAAAAGAATCGGGCATGGCAAAGCTGGGTACCAACAAGCCACCGATGGCCGCCATCAGTACGATGGATACGGCGCCGATGCCATTGGCCTGCTCCTGTGTTTGTGCATAAACGCCCAGGGCAATCGCAAAACTTACTGCACACCAGCCACACATCAGTGTTACCATTGCCAGCCCCAACAGGTCGGAAGGCAGGTTGAGCGGGGGCAGCCCCATAAAGGGGAACAACCATATCCCGATAGAAAAAATAACTGCCGCCTGTAATATGGTGACCATTAAATAGGTAAGTTGTTTTGATAACAGGGCCAGCAAATAGTTGGTGGGCAAGGTTTTCAGCCGCACAAAGCTGCCATTTTGTTTTTCTTTAACCACACTACTGCCCAGCGACACTACTACAAAAAACATGGCAAAAATCGTCCAGGCCGGGATATTGTGTTGGGTGGCATTGGGAATTTTCCTGCTGCCGTCTCTTGATATGGCTATTTCCTCGATGGCTACCTGGTTGTTAAGGATATCATGCTCCAGGTTATCCGGCAATTCTTTCTCATTGAGCGCAAAGTAAATACTTCGTAATACCTGCTTGCTTTCTATCAGTTGCAGGGTGCTGCGCAAAGCGCCCTTCACCGATTGCCGGAAAGATTCCTGCAATACCGGGTGATACAACAACCTAACCGGTTCCACGGTGGCTACCGGGGAAGTAGTGTCTGTTTCCATCCCAAATTCACTGAGGGCCTTGCCTGATATATGGGTTGCTTTTAATAAAATTTTTGCTGAAAAATCTCCAGGGATGATGATGGCGACCATGGCATCTTTTTCGTGCATGCGCTCGCTGATGGCTTTTTCCGTATCGTTGGCCATTACCTGTTTTATCGAAAATATGCCTACTTTTTCAATGGCCGTCACCAGTTGGCGGCTGATCGCGCCGGTATCTTTGTTGCATAGCAGCAAGGGCACTTTGTTGTCGTTCACCAATTCAAAAGTGCTGTTTTGCAGGGCCGTAATTACCACCGCCAGTAACACGGGCATGGCAAACATGCTCAACAGGCCCACTTTATCGCGGGTTAAAATGAGCAGGTCTTTTATAAGGGTGGCCCTCAGTTTGTACATCCGGTGGTGGGTGGTATAAATGGGTTAAAAATTAGCGGGCAATTCATTCATTGCTGTACCCGGGTATTGTGTGTGCCCGGCATGGGCCGGCCTGCAACAATTCGTATTTATTGGCAATGATGCCAGTCAATCGTTAAAAAAAATACCAGTTGCGGTACGGGTGGTGGCTGTAAGCACCAGTGCCTCCTTCACTAACAGTTGCGGCTATCCGCTGCAAGTACGGCACCTGGCCAACGCACCTGCCTTCACCGGGCTTTCCGCTGCTATCCGCCAGCCCTTTTAGCAGCGGAACAATGGGCAGCGTTGCCTCACCTCCTAAAAAAATACGCCTCCTTTTCGTCACCAGCGGTTAGTTGGTCGTTATCCCGCTACTCTACTTTTATCTTTTTCCCGGTTAAATTAACAAACAATCCTTCCAGGCCCAGTTCACGGTGTTCTTCCAGTAAATGCGCTAATGTATTGTGGGCGATAATCTTTCCCTGGTCAACAAGGGCAATGGTATTGCACAACTCTTCCGCTTCGCTTAACTGGTGCGAAGTGTAAATCAGCGTGGTGCCGTTACTGTTAAGCAGCTTCAGGTAGTTGATAATGGCACTGCGGGTTTGAATATCCACGCCAACGGTGGGTTCATCCAGGAATAATAGCTGCGGGTGATGTATCACCCCTATGGCCAGGTTTACCCTGCGTTTCATACCGCCTGAAAATTGCTGCACCACTTTATTACGTACATCCGTAAGATCGAGTATTTCCAGCAATTCGGTGGTGCGTTGCTTAATCTCCCGGTTACGCATACCCGACCAGGCACCGAAAAATGCCAGGTTTTCCACTGGGGTTAGTTCATGGTAAAAAGAAAAATCCTGGGGCACAAAACCAAACATTCGGTTGAGGTGGCTGTTACTTTTATGAAGGGGAAACCCAAGCAATTCAATGGAGCCTTGCTGGTAGGCCAGCAGCCCGGTCATACAGTTCATCAGCGTAGTTTTTCCGGCGCCGTTTGGGCCAAAAATGCCAAAGCGTTCGCCCCTTGCTACCTGCAGGTTTAATCCTGCAAAACAAGGGTTGGGTGCACCGGGGTACCTAAAGCCAA
>JBBQOJ010000368.1:0-4296 GCA_038330815.1 Chitinophagales bacterium
GGTGCATGAGGCCTTGTTTGATAACTATCTTGAAAACAGGTTTAGGTTTATCGGCCATGTGCTGCAGCACCGGATGGAAATTTTTTATGAGTACAATACTGCCCTCATCGCAGTACCCCAGCAAGACCTGGTGAAGTTTAATGTTATCACCGGTGATACCGAAGGCCTGGTAAATTATCCGCTAAGTATAAAGGGCATTAAACTGGCCGCTATTATTATCGACAGGGGAGAAGAACGTAAATGTTCTTTCCGCAGCAAACAAGGATTTGATGTAAATACCTTTGCCCGGAAATATTTTAACGGGGGTGGGCATTTCAACGCATCTGGCGGGCAAAGCAGGGAACCATTGGAAACAGTGGTTGCCCATTTTAAGCAGGCAATGATGGAAAACAAGGATCAATTAAGCAATTATCAATTTTAAACATATACAAATGAAGCATTTTTTTTATTTATTGGCTGTAACATCGTTGTTATTTTCAAGTTGTACCAAACCTTTTAAAAAAGCAGAAAGCGGGTTACAATACAAAATCATTTCAGACGGGAAGGGAAAGACAATACAAAATGGCAATTTTTTTGAAATCCAATTTGACCAGGTGTATAGTGGAGCCGGTAAAGACAGCGTGCTGATGGATTCCAGGGATATTTCTAACCAAATAGTAACCATGGATTCTGCTGGTATTCCCCCGGTATATTATAAAATATTCAGCCAGTCAAGAAAAGGCGACAGCATTGTGGTTAAACAATTAACCGACAGTATTATGAAGGGCGGCGCTATGCCGGAGTTTATGAAAAAGGGCGCGTATATCATTGCACACTATAAAATAGTGAATGTGTTTGAAACAAGGGAGGCTGCTGATAGTGCCAACAAGGCACAGATGGTACTTGCAAGGTCACGTGATTCCATCAAATCAATCTCCCAGTTAAAAACAGATGATAAAGCAATTGCCGATTATATTAAGAAAAACAACATACAGGCAACAAAGGCTCCGGCTGGTACCTATGTTGAAATCATCAATCCGGGTTTAGGCGATGCGGTAGATAATTCAAAAGTTTTGAAAGTATATTACACCGGCAGAACCTTAAATGAAGGAAAAGTGTTTGACTCAAATACAGACTCAGCAACCGGCCGTACAGAACCAATTGCTGTATTTATGGGAGCAGAGCCAGGTACACAAGGCAGTGTTATCAAAGGTTGGACGGATGGATTATCCCTGTTAAAAAAAGGTGCCAAAGCAAAATTATACATCCCATCGTCTTTGGCTTATGGTGCGCAGGGCGCAGGAGGCGAAATCAAACCCAACACCAACCTGCTGTTTGATGTGGAGGTAGTAGATGTACTTTCCCAGGAGGAGGCGCAGGTGGATGCTGCTGCACAACAAAAAAGAATGGAAGCTGAGCAGAAAAAGGCGATGGACGCCATGCAGAAAGCTCAAAAAGATACCGCCACCGGTAAATAAGTAATTAGGTCTTTATCATTAATTGGCGCACCTTCCAGGGTGCGCCAATTTTTGTAAGTAGCTAAAACAGCTGCTAATTAATCCCCGTTACCAGTGCTCCGTTTTTAAAAGCGTCAAAAAGCCTCACTGCTTCCACTGCTTCTTTTACATCGTGTACCCGCAACAGGCTTGCGCCCTGGGTTAAGGCCAGGGTGTTTAATATGGTGGTGCCATTCAACGCTTCTGCAGCCGTGGTACCCAGTGTTTTATAGATGGTGGCTTTCCTGGAAAGTCCTGCCAGCAAGGGTTTTTCCAATATAGAAAATAGCGACAGTTGTTGTAATAATTGAAAATTATGGTGGATGGTTTTTGCAAATCCAAAACCAGGATCAACGATAACATCATTGATACCAGCTTGTTTACACTCCGCTATCTTTCCAATAAAATAATCCAGCACCTCTTTCACCACATCATCGTATACTGCTTTTTGTTGCATATTTTCGGGCGTACCTTTCAGGTGCATACAAATATAGGGTACGTTCAATGTGGCAACCAGGGATATCATATCGGGATCCATCAAACCGCCCCCGATATCGTTTACCATCGATGCGCCGGCAGCTACTGCTTTTTCGGCTACGCGTGAGTGGTAGGTATCCACCGACAGGATAGCATCCGGGTATTGTTCATGTAGGGCAATAATAATTGGAATCACCCGCTCTGCTTCCTGTTGAGCCTCCATTCGCCCGCTGCCTGGTCGCGTACTTTGCCCGCCAATATCCAAAATATCAGCTCCCTCCTTCAGCATGTCACCGGCAAGGGTTACCATACCATTTACTCCCAGGCCAGCGTGGCCCTGATAAAATGAATCCGGGGTAACATTGATGATGCCCATCACCAATGGCTGATCAATCGTCAATAATTTTCCTTTGCAGTTAAGTGTGTACATCAGTTAGAAGCGGTATTTTTGACTGCCACAAAATTATACATTTACAAGGTACAATGAACACCAACCAGCAATATGATAGAGCAGTGGAAAACTGCAAGGACCTATTTATAAAAAAAACGATCGATTATGGAACTTCCTGGCGGGTATACCGCACCATTTCCGTAGTAGACCAGCTGTACATCAAAGCGAAACGGATACGCACCATACAGGAAAAAGGAACCCAGCAAATTGGCGATGACATCACCAGCGAATTTAAAGGTATTTTAAATTATAGTGTAATTGGATTAATTCAACTTGATTTAACAGATGGTGAAACTATTGAGTTGGAAGTGCAGAAAGTAGAAAGATTGTATAACGAAAAAGTAGCCATCGCCAAAGCGCTGATGCAACAAAAGAATCACGATTATGGCGAAGCCTGGCGGCAAATGAGCCAGGAAAGTTTTACCGACCTGGTGTTGTCAAAATTGCTGCGGATTAAGCAGATAATAAAAAATGAAGGGCAAACCATCATCAGCGAGGGTATCGATGCCAATTACTATGATATCATGAACTATGCGCTTTTTGCGTTGATATTGTTGGAAGAAAAAGTGCATAGCAATAAATAAAGTAGTTTATCTTTTCATCAAAGGCCTGTTAAAGGAATAGCCGGTTACACAGGTGTTACGCCGGCTGTTAATTATAAAACCAGTTGATCAATATGAAAATTGCTGTAAATATTGCAAGGGTGTTGGTAGGCGCCTTATTTGTTTTTTCGGGCCTGGTAAAGGCCATTGATCCCCTGGGACTCGGCTATAAAATGCAGGAATTTTTTGAAGTATGGGCAAGTGACGGCCTGTTGCCACAATTGATGAACTACCTGCACGGACAGTCGTTGTGGTTTTCCATGATCATGATCGTGCTGGAAGTAGTGTTGGGGGCAGCCCTGTTAATAGGCTGGAAGAAAAACCTGGTGTTACCGTTGTTGTTATTGCTCACCCTCTTTTTTACTTTTCTAACCGCCTTTGTTTTGTTTACAGGGAAAATCAGGGCATGTGGGTGCTTTGGAGATTGTATTCCATTAACGCCGGTGCAAACCTTTACTAAAGATATTGTATTAACCTTGCTGATATGCCTCCTGCTGTTTGGCAGAAAATTGATTCACACCATCGTTAAGGAACCGCTTGGAACCATCCTGGTAGTCATCGTATTATTAGCCACCACTTTTTTACAGCTGTATGTATTAAAGCATTTACCCCTGCGGGATTGCCTGCCCTTCAGAAAAGGAAATAATATTCTTGAATTAAGGAAAATGCCTGAAGGTGCCGTGCCCGATGTATTCGAATATAGTTTTGTATATGAAAAAGAGGGTTTGAAAAAAGACTTTACCACCGCCGCATTGCCGGATAGTACCTGGACCTTTGTAGACAGAAAGCAGGTATTGGTTACACCAGGTAAAAACAATATACCAGCCATCAACGACTTTTCGTTAACAGACAGTACGGGCAGTAATGTTACTGAAGTTATATTAAGTCAACCTGGCGTGTATTATTTATTTTTTCTGCAAAATATAAATGAAGGCGTTAATCGGTGGTCGGCATCATTTAGTAATTTATACGCCTACGCACGAAAAGCTAATCGTCCGGTGTATATCATCACTTCCGATCCGGACAAGGTGCACCATTTTTTCAACAAGCGGAACAGTTACGGTATACCCATATTAACCAGCGATGCCACTGCCATTAAAACAGCAGCCAGGGCCAATCCTACCTTGTTTATTATGAAGGGGCCGGTGGTACAGGAAAAATATAGTTGGGCAGATATTGGTGAAGCCATGAATAAGTAATGGCTGATCAGATTTAGGCGGTTAGGCACTCGATTGACATAAGCAGGTAGCCGAAAACGTTAGCAAGGTAAAGATGCTGTCACTGCTGGTAA
>JBBQOJ010000369.1:0-4281 GCA_038330815.1 Chitinophagales bacterium
TAAGTTCGGTGGAATTCAGTTTACGGTTGGCCCCTTGTTGTGAATTTAGATTTAATTCAACACCCGCTCTTAAGGCATGGGTCATTTTAGTGCCGCTCCTGGCAACATTGCGGTTTTGTAGCGACACATTGGTGGATAACCCAAGTAAATTACCTGCATTGGCAATAGTGGCACTATTGAGGTTACTATTGGCAGAATAGCTGGCTTCAATGTTGGCTTCAAAACCATATTTTTTAGAAGGGATCAACTGCACAATCAAATTTACTTTTCGTGCACTATCCTTTACTTCCTGCACCTGTATATTAGCATTTTGCCAAACACCTGTTTTAGCGAAATTGGTAATCGATTTATTATAATTTTCCTGGCTATATACATCTCCTTTATTAATGGCCATGTTGCGCAGGATGAGGCTGTTTTTTAATAATTTCTTATGATAACGGATAACGTAGCCCCGCCGCACCTCTTCTGTGTAAGGAGCATTGTTATTCATGTCTGCCGGTGTAAAGTCGGGGTAAATAATGATGGAGTCAATAAAATATTTCCTTATTCTTGCCGAATCCGTTACCGGGTTTTGTACCATGGCCAGTTTGATGGTTGGTTTATCACGCAACTGGTTGGCTTCTTCGAGTAACTGCAGGTTTTCAAATGGGTCATCCGAAATAATGGTCAAAGCGGCGATGGTGGTATCGCCCCTTAAGGTAAGGTCATCTGAAGTGAATTTATAATAACCATTATTTCGATATAGCTCTACCAGCCGGCTAATTTCACCCAGGATATCCGATTTACTCACGGGCTTACCCTTAGCCAGGTAAGATTTGGAACGGGTGTCAATTGCCAGTTGCTGCAATTCAGGTTGTTTCAACCGGTAGCTAATAGTGTCTACCAGGGTTGGGTTGCCCGCGGTAACGGTGTATTTAACTGCCACCCGCTGTTGATTGCCCACCGCGCTGGTATCCGCTTCAAAGTCAACCTTCGCGGAATAATAACCAAGGTGTACCAGCGACCCCTTCATACTGCGGGCGGAGATGGCGGCATAATTGCTGTCGTAGGCAGGTGGCTGGTTGATAAAATGAAGGAGGAATAAAAAATCTTTTGTATTTACTTTAGCACTGTCATCCAGCTGGCCATATAATTTTTGGTTTAGTGAATTACGCTGATCTTTGTTGAAATTACCGCCCTTGATGTTGATGGTGTTTTCAAATAAAAATGGTTTGCCTTGTTGAAATTTTCGGGGGATGGTGCAGGAACTGAGAAGCAGGGAAAGAAAAAATAAGTTTCGCAGAAAAGTCGTCATCTTGTTTTGATCAGGCACACGTCAATTATAAATAGTAGTAAAAAATCATGTTGAGCAAATCATATACCAAATATATTCAAAGTTTACACCTTAAAAAATACCGGGACCTGGAAGGTGTATTTATTGCCGAAGGTAGTAAAGTAGTGATGGACTTACTAAAATCGCCAAAAATTGTTTGTAAACATTTAACAGGGAAAATGAAATGGCTTCAGCAACACGAGGGAGAGGTGAAAAGCTATTACCAGGGGCCGATGGAGCAGTTGGCTGATCACGAACTGGAAAAAATTTCTGCCCTTGCAACACCCAACCAGGTATTGGGCATTTTTGAAAAGATGGTCAACACGCCGGTTTCACCGGTTGGAACAATCACCTTATTGTTGGATGATATCCGTGACCCGGGCAATCTGGGCACTATCCTGCGCATTGCCGACTGGTTTGGAGTGGGAGGGGTAATTTGCAGCGAACACTGTGCCGATCTATATAATCCCAAAGTAGTGCAAGGCAGCATGGGCAGCCTGGGCAGGGTGCCCGTGTTGTATACCAACCTCGCCGCCTGGCTTTCGAATCACTCCAACATCCCAAGTTATGCCGCCGCCCTAAACGGGCGGGATATGGAAAGCATCAAAGGCGTTAGTGAAGCCCTGCTCGTAATTGGCAATGAATCAAGAGGCATCTGTGAAGAACTGCTTTCCTTAGCCGGCGAGCGCATCACCATCCCGAAATTTGGAGAAGCAGAATCACTGAATGCCGCCGTAGCTGCGGGAATTATTTTATCGCACATGCGTTAACCGGCATAAAGTCATTTCCTTTATCGGAATTGAATGGCCTTTACCGGCTGAATTTTTTTTACCAGCATCGTAGGTATAATGAGGGTGGCAAAGCAAATGCCAAGCGTCACCACATCTACCAGTACTACCTGCCACCACACCACCTCTGCATGAGCTGCACGCATGTAATAAGCTTCCTCATCCAGTTTGATGATGCCGGTTTTTTCCTGCAACCAGCAAATGCCCAATCCCAACAAAGTGCCTAATATTATGCCTGCTACAGCAATCAACGCTGTATTAAATAAAAATATCTTTTGTACATCCCAGTCACTGGCGCCGATCGCTTTTAAAATCCCGGTCATCCTGGTTCTTTCCAATACAATGATGAGCAAACAGGTTACCAGGTTTACAATGGCCACAATCATCATGATGCCAATTAATATGAGTTTGATATCATTTTGAAGTCCGAGCCAGTCAAAGATATTCGGGTAAATTTCCCTGATGGTTTTACTGTTCCAACCTTGTGGTGTTTCTTCTTTAATTAGTGTGGCGATGGAATCTGTTTGTTGATAGTCATTCAAAAATACTTCGTATCCTCCAATCTGGTCGGGTGACCAGTCATTCATCCTCCGCAGCAGGTTGATATCACAGATGCCAAATTGCTTGTCATATTCTTCAATCGATGTTTTAAAGATGCCGGCAATTTTTAATTTTCTTGGCCGCCGGGTACCATCCGCCTGTATAAAAAATGACAACAGCGTATCGTTCACCTCTATGTTTAACTGGTTGGCTATATAACTGGAAATATTGATCTCCTTACTGTAACCACTATCCGCAAAGGATACCCAACTGCCCTGTTCTAAAAAGGGGTTGAGGCGGCGGTAATCAAAGGAAGCATCAATACCTTTTACCAGGATACTCTCAATGCTGGTACCGTGCGTTAATATCACCGATTTGGTGGCATAGCGCTCTACCGATTTAACACCGGGTATTTGGCGGATGAGCTGTTCTACCGTATCGTTTTTTACAATGGGATATTCCTCTGCAATACTTACCCTGTTGTCAATATCCTGCTGCACCCTGATATGTCCCCAAAAGCTAAACACTTTATTGCTGATCACCTGTTGAAAGCCATTTACAAAACTCAATGCCACAATCATCACCGCTACGCTAATGGCGGTGGCGATGGTAGCCAATCGAATGATAAAACGGGAAAAAGTATTCTGCCGGTTAAATGCGATTCTCCTGGCAATAAAGGCTGAAATATTCAATCGGCATAATTTTAGTATCTTTCAAAAGTAAATATTTTCACTACTACATGCGTGTTTTTAAATCATTCCTGCTTGCGCTTTTGTTTATTATACCCGGTATTGCTTTGTGGGCCCAAACAAATCCTGGTGTAATTGTTCAAAAAAATATCCGTGCGGTAAGGTTTCATGTGTATGGCGACCAGCAGGCCCTGCCGGTGTATAAGTTAAATAGTAATGACCGCCTCGAGTTGCATTTCGATGATATGGATGCCAATGTTAAAAGTTATTATTATACTTACCAGTTGTGCGACTATAACTGGAACCCGGTTAGGTTAAGCCAGTTCGATTACATGAAAGGATTTACCCAGTTACGCATTACCAATTACCGGTTTTCCTCTATTGCTTTTACCAGGTACAATCACTACCAGGCCATTTTGCCGGAAGCCAATTCGACACCAACCAAAAGCGGCAATTATTTACTCAAGGTTTTTTTAGATGGCGACACCAGCAAACTGGCTTTCACCCGGGCCATGTTGGTACTTGATTCAAAATCTTCGGTGATGGCACAGTTTGTTCAACCCTTTGTACCGCAGTATTATAAAACACACCAGCGATTGAGGTTTACGGTTAACCTGGAAGGCTTAAATGCTTTTAATGTCAACCAGCAGGTAAAAGTGAGGGTACTGCAGAATTACCGGTGGGACAATGCACAGGGGAATAATATAACGCCCACCTTTATTCGTAGCAATGCATTGGAATATAATAATGAAAATAATTTTGTATTTGCCGGAGGTAAAGAATGGCGATGGCTCGACCTGCGCAGTTTTCGGCTACAAAGCGAAAGGGTGGAGAAAGCAGACTATTCCAATAAGGCTACCACCATTTATGTGAAGCCGGATATTGATCGCTCTGGTCAGAAGTATATGTACTACCATGACCTGAATGGTTTATACCAGGTAACTACCTACGA
>JBBQOJ010000370.1:0-4276 GCA_038330815.1 Chitinophagales bacterium
CTATAACCTGTTTAGCCTCGCCAATATGCAAATGAATTTTATCAGCATTGGCTGATTGTTTAAAATATTTCAACGCGATCGCTGCATCCTCATTTCTCACTTCTATGGTATGTAATGTCCCTGTAGCGGTTAACCCTTTCGCCAGGCATAAGGCACTGTACCCCGTAAAGGTACCTATTTCTAAAATTCTTTCCGGTTGCAGGAGGCTACTTAAAATTGTTAAAAAACTTCCCTGCACATGGCCACTTAACATATGGGCATGCGGATGCCGGGCATAAGTGGCAGCGGCAACAACAGCGATCAACTCATCTTCAGAAGTTGTAAACCGGCTGGCATAATCTTCCGCCGGTGGATATACCAGTTCCATAACAAAATTTAAATATTTACGGAAATGCCCTTTTTGGCAGAGATAGCCCACAACCCAAGGAAGGTAAGCAGCCCGTTAATTATTAATAGTTCAATACCAATCTGGTAACCGCCAAACCAGGTTTTCGCATTTACACTTAATATATAGGATATCACGGGGGCAATTAAACACACCGCCGTAACAGCCAGGGTATCGGGCAGTTGCTTTCGCGTAAATATACCGAAGGCAAATAAACCAAGCAATGGCCCATACGTGTAACCGGCAAGGTCCAGAATTATATCGATAATACTGTTGTCATTTAATATTTTGAATACCATGATACAGGCCAGGAATATAACTGTAAAGGATAAGTGCACCCACAAGCGAAGGCGCTTCTTTTGCGCTTCGTTAAGGTCGTCCCTTTCCTTCAGGCCAATAATATCAATACAAAAAGAGGAGGTAAGGGCGGTAAGGGCACCATCAGCACTGGGAAACAAAGCGGAAATTAAAGCGATAATAAACATAATGCCCACCGCGGGTGGAAAATAGCTGAGTATAATGGAAGGGAAGGCCTTATCACCAATTACATTCTCTCCATTTAATATAAAATGTTTTACCATTTTGCCATCCACCATTACATCTTTATAAACCGCTCCATTGGCATTACCATATAAATAAAGCAAGCCGCCCAATAACAGGAACAGGAATAACACACACACCAGTATTACAGCAAGGGTAATCACATTTTTTTGTGAATCACCAAGGCGTTTCACACTGATATTCTTCTGCATCATTTCCTGGTCCAGCCCCGTCATGGCGATGGTAATAAAGGCGCCGCCTAAAATTTGCTTCCCAAAAAAACCTTTGCTGTTTACATCCGTATTAAAAATATTAAGGTACCCGGTGGAGTTTAATTCCGTGAGGGCTTCCCCGGTGGAGAGATTAAGGCTATTCAGGATATAGACAATACAAATTATAAGGCCCGAAATCATGAGGGTGGTTTGTAACGTGTCCGTATACACGATGGTTTTAACACCGCCCTCAAAAGTGTACAGCAATATCATCAGCAGTATGACTGCGGCGGTTACTACGAAGGGTACGCCTAATTTATCCAGTATAAAAAACTGCAATACATTGATCACGAGGTAAAGTCTCGCCGTTGCACCTACGGTACGACTGATAATAAAAAAAAGCGCACCTGTTTTATAGGTAATCTTACCAAATCGCTGCAACAAGTAATTATAAATGGAAGTGAGGTTGAGCCGGTAGTACAGCGGTAACAAGATGAAGGCTATGACCGCATACCCAATCAGGTAACCAATTGCCACCTGCATATAGGCAAATCCCTTAAATCCCTGGTCGGAAACATCGCCCACACCGCCGGGTACGCTAACAAAAGTAACACCACTAAGTGAGGTACCGATCATACCGAAGGCCACCAACATCCAGTTACTATTGCGGTTGCCAATAAAAAAAGATTCGTTATTTGAATTGCGGCTGGTGAAATAGGCCACGCCTAATAACAAAACGAAGTAGCCTATTACAAAGGAAAACAATACGGTTGCAGACATGCGGTAGGTAGTTTAGATAAATTAAGGTTGAAAATATAGAAATTCTTTGTGTCTTTGCTTAAAATAATTGCAAAGATATATGGAGTTTAAATCGATGGCTGTTTTTTGCGGTAGTAAAAGCGGGCGTAATAACCAGTACCTGGCGCATGCCAGGGAGTTGGGGCATTTATTGGCGGTTAACCAGGTGTTGCTGATTTATGGTGGTGGCAACAAAGGGATCATGGGCGAAGTAGCCAATGCCGTGATGGAAAACAAAGGGCAGGTAATTGGAATAATACCTGAGGTGCTTTTGGGATGGGAACAACAACACGAAGGCATTTCCGAATTGATAGTGGTAGAAAACATGCATGCACGAAAACGCATGATGTATGAAAAGTGTAACGCGGCCGTAATCTTACCGGGTGGCTTTGGCACCCTCGACGAATTATTTGAAATGCTTACCTGGAACCAGTTAAGCATACATGACAAACCCATCTATATTTTGAATTCCGATGGTTTTTACAACCACCTGCTGGCCCACATGCATCAAATGCTGGAAGACGATTTCCTTTACGGCAGTTTAACTAATTCCTTGACGGTAGTAAATAACCCGGCAGCAATTTTTGAGCAAAGCTAGTAACCCCTGCGGCTACCCTGGAACAGTGCGATATTAAATCCGGCGTTGATAAAAGGAATGGTTCGCCCGGCATTATCGAGGTAGGGTGAATTGATATTCTTCAGCACGTCCACCGATACAGACATAAAATAATAACTTTTGTTATACTTTTCGCGCCCGGAGGCATACCCAATGCCCAGCAGCAGGCTGTTTACCCCGGTTTTAAACTTATCAACCGTGAAGCTATTGTTACGGGCAGGCACATACTTTTGGGTAATAAAGTTGTGTTCAAGTTGTGCCTGGGCAAATAAGAACTTCACAGGAAATAGTCGCACAAAAGCACCTGGGCCTATCGTGGTTTGACGAACCCGGTCATCAAATACATATACATCCCGTTGGGAAACGTAATTAAAATTTAAACTTACCGCTGCATCCAGCCAATTGGTGAGGCTATATCCAAGGTACGGACTTACCCCCAGGGCAGTGGTTCCATTAAAAAATGACACATTAACTCCACCTCCTGTAAAAAGATTTTCCTTCTTAAATCCCCCGGTTTTCTCTTCCTCTTCTTCCTGTGCTGTCACCAACAGGGTGGCATTCAATAACAACGCCAATACTATTATTTTTTTCATATCATTTATTTAGCATAACACAATTAAGCTGATTGCCTGCGCCTATTGCCAATTAGTAGTCAACTCCCTGCGTAGTAAGGCATCACTGTGTAAAAATCGGGATATTTAAAATGCAAATAAAAATTGTTTGTACGCTAAAGTGGTACAAAATGTTAAAATTTTCAATTAACCAGAAAATATTAAAAGCAAATTCTACATTTGATACGAACTTATTCGTATTTAACGAACACTCTAATACCTTTAACATGTACCAAACTGTTCATGCCCACAAAAAACTGTATGCCGCTTTAACTGCCTGCCTCCTTATTGCAGCGGTATCCCTCTCGTTTCAAAATTCGCCCTTTAGTCCACTGGACAAGTTAGATAGCCTGACTGAACTGGAAGACACCATTCCTACCCGTCCGGAAGAATCAACGAAGGGGATGAATATCAAGGACTTTGATCAAATGATACAGCATATCGACCAGGAGATGTTGAAAATTAACAGGCACCTGAATACCGTTGACTATGAAAAAATACACGGTGAGATAAATGCCGCCCTTAACCGTGTAAATCTTGACAAAATCAACCGTGACATGGATATGGCGATGCAGGATATCAACGTTGCAAAAATTGAACAGGGCGTAACTGCAGCACTTAAGCAAATTGATTGGAATAAAGTTGACGGATCAGTTAAACAGGCCCTGCAGGAAGCAAAAAAAGAGATCGAAAAAATAAATTTATCGCAGGTGAAAAAGGAACTCACCGCTGCAAAAACCGAGTTGGAAAAAAGCAAACGTGACTTGAAAAAAATTGATGCCGATGAAATTCTAAAATATGCTAATCAAAGCATTACCCAGGCAAGGGAGGAATTGATGTTAACCCGGGAGATGTTTAACGAAATGGAAAAAGATGGTTTGATTAACCAGCAACGTGGCTTTAATATTGAACTTTGCAAAAACATACTTACTATTAATGGCAGGGTACAGCCTGCTGCGATAAGGGATAAATACAAAACTTATCTCAAAAGAGATCACTTCCAGATTACTATTTCGAAATAGCCCCTGCTGGGTTAAAATGTAATACAATGCCCTGCCAGCCACAGGGCATTCCTATCAATCGACGAATTAAAATTTTGGACAGAACACCTGGC
>JBBQOJ010000371.1:0-4264 GCA_038330815.1 Chitinophagales bacterium
GGTAAAAATGATTTCAAAAACGCCGACTGAAACTATTGATAAAATATTTGCTTCCAATTTCAATAAATGGTTGGAAAGCCTTCAAACATTAGACGCAGGCTATACGAATGGTACTTTTGAATGGAGCAAAAATCATCATCCCGAATGGCCTGAAATGATTTTGCCTGCATATTTCGAAAACCGGGATCAATCGTTTAAAGGCAGGGATGGGATTATATGGTTTTCTAAAACGATCGAACTAACTGGTGAGGACTTAAGAGATGACTGCGTATTTAATATGGGGCCGGTAATTGATGATGATTTAGTATTTATTAATGGTATTAAAATAGGCGCTACAAAAGAGGTTAAATATAATTCCAGAACGTATAAAATTCCAAAAGAAATTATTCATGCCGGAATTAACAATATCGTCATCCGCGTTATAGATTATGGTGCAACAGCCGGCATTACCGGCAAACCCGAAAACTTTAATTTAAAAACTGGGGAAAGAACCATCCCACTTGCCGGCAACTGGAATTATAAAATAAGCGTAAACACAATATTTAAAACCTATAATAATTCGGGCATTAGTCAGCAACACGAACCAAGTGTTATTTATAACGCAATGATTGCGCCCTTAACAGATTATACATTTAAAGGCGTTATTTGGTACCAGGGTGAAAGCAATGAAGAAAGAGGGTACCAATATAGAAAATTATTCCCAGCCCTAATAAATGATTGGAAGAAACAGCTTCAACAACCTGACTTGCCATTTTTATATTATATGTACAACTTGCCAATTTTAGTGCAGTACCCGCGGAGCCTGGAGAGTCGCTTTGGGCAGAAGTACGCGAAGCCCAATCTTTGGCACTTAAACTACCTGCCACCGGAATGGTTACCGATATAGATATTGGAGAACCCTATAATATTCATCCTGCCAATAAGCAAACAGTAGGAGAGCGGTTGGCTAACGTAGCGCGTACAATTGTTTACAGAGAAGTTAATGTTCACTCTTCAGGGCCAGTATATGATAAAGCGGAATTTAAGGGCACAAAAGCCATCATTTCCTTTAAACATTCCGGAAACGGTTTAGTAAGTTCTGATACCAGTAATATTTTAAAGGGATTTCAAATAGCGACTGGCGGGACTGAAAAATTTCAATACGTTACAGCGGGTATTATCAGGAAGAACGCTATAGAAATTCAATCTGCCGATGGTAAACAAATAACAGCTGTACGGTATGCATGGGCAGATAACCCTGGCCCGCTTAACCTGGTTAATAGTGTAAACCTACCTGCTTTCCCATTTCGTACGGACAGCTTTAAAGGATTAACGTATGATGAACGATATCAATGAAATTGTAAGTCAATAATTATTTAAGCGAGAATAACTTCAAGTAATCCCATATTATTTTGCACCGGGCAGGCAGAAAAATATGGGTTGATCAATCGATAAAAATATTAAATGATCATTTTTGCCACTTTCCTGACTGCGAAAGCGGCAGTTAGATGTTAGTTCCCGATGATTATAAAATGCACCCGGAACAACCCACAGACATAAGGATTCAGGTTCTGTGTTTTCCCTGTTAATGATTTCCGTGGAGAGATGATCTTCTTTGCGAAACGGACTGCAAAGAATGCATAAATGTTTTATCAGATGTAGTATTTTTTTGGAAGATGCCCAGTTAAATAATTTGTTTGAGGACTTATAAATTACAGCTTCACGGGCAACCGGCATTTAAGTTCTGCAAAAAAATGCTGGAAAAAACACGGGCTACTTGCTGATGGCGAACTAAATTTATAAAGCAGGTAAAACTTCACGCTTTCAAACTAAACCAATGAAAAAGTCTTTCGCGCAGAAAAAGTTGAAAATGGTAATAGCAATTTTTATTAGCATCGGTTTATCAGTACAATGTGTTTTCGCCTTTGGCGATTACTTTCGGGGGTTTGGCAATGAAGGCCGTACTACAGTTCCAATAGGGGGCAATACCTGGCGCAACGGTGACGAACAAGGCGGTAAATTAACTGATAACGGTATTGAAAACTGGACAAGCGGGGGGACAGGTTTGACAACCTATATACGTGTTGCTAACCAAGGCACTATTAAACTATGGCTCACGATAAAAGTGCCTGTTGGAACAAGTGAAATGGAATTAACGATAAACGGCCGTGCCAACAAAATAGTCGCAGAAGGTAGTGATGGAAAGGATTACTACGCCGGCGAATGGCAGGTGGGCAGCCCCGGATACATTGCTATTAAATTAACAGGACTGCAAAAAACGGGAGATGTTTTTGCAGACGTAAGCAGTTTGCAACTGGAAGGCGCTGCAATAAATGAATCAACCGTGTTTGTAAAAAGTAATGAGGGCAATTTTTTTTACTGGGGTAGAAGAGGGCCTTCAGTACACCTGAATTATTTTGTTCCGGAAGATGAAAATGTGGAATGGTTTTACAATGAAGTAACTGTGGAGGCAGGAAAGGATGTTATCGGTTCTTACTTTATGGCAAATGGCTTTGGCGAAGGTTACTTTGGTATGCAGGTTAATTCAGCGTCGGAGAGACGTGTTTTGTTTTCTGTGTGGAGCCCTTTTACCACTGACAATCCGAATGATATTCCTGCTGATAGAAAAATAGAATTGCTGAGCAAGGGAGATGATGTGCAAACAGGTGAGTTTGGCAACGAAGGCTCAGGCGGACAAAGCTATCTGCAATACGATTGGAAGGCCGGCAGTACTTACCGTTTCCTGCTACACGGAAAACCCACGGATAATAACCGCACAATTTATACAGCGTATTTCTATTCTCCGGAAGAATCAGCCTGGCGAATGATAGCCAGCTTTAGCCGGCCTGCAACCAACACATGGCTTAAGCACTTGTATTCTTTTCTCGAAAATTTTTTACCCGAGTATGGAGATAAAGAAAGAGAAGTGTTATTTGGCAACCAGTGGGAACGTACAAACGATGGCAAATGGATCAGTCTGGACAAAATAAAATTTACAGCAGACAACACAGCCCGCCAGAATTACCGGATGGATTATTCCGGAGGCGTAAAGGGAGAATATTTTTACCTCCGTAACTGCGGCTTTTTTAATAACTATACCAAAATGGATACTGAATTTAAAAAAGCGAAAACCAATACTGCACCAACTATTGATTTTGTAAACTTACCGGTAGCCGGCAACGGACTTTAATTAACATTCCTGCACCTAAGGTTATAGTATTGCGCCCTTACAACCAATGCTATCACCTCTATGTTTGTGCCTCTGGCTTAGGTGCCAAACCAGCAATCATTTCCTGTTCCCGGTGATTACAAAAACACATCTGGCACAACCGATTTTTTTCGGTACGCTGATGGAGTTGCGTGTTTTTGTTTATAAAACTGCTTATCGAAGTTTTGTAACACTTGAAACCCACTTTCAAAAGAAACTTGCTTGCGTGGTCGGTGTGCTCAACACTGTGTCCAACCACATACACTATAAAAGCCTAATCAAGGAACGTATGCCAGGATGTGGCCGTGCATGTACGTCTGTTCAATAGAATTCTAAATATCAAAGTCACAGTGGGCAATTTTGGATTACTGATGCGCAATGCCCGATATAACACTCATATATCCGCACCAGTTTGTTTTGACTCAACCACTGTAAATTTTTCATTACAATCATTTATTGTCATCTAACCTGAAAAACCATCATTCAATAAATAACCCACTGCTTTTTTTTATCGATACTTCCCTCTTTTTACCATCCGCTGAAAAAATATGCACGCTTTTTACAGTATTATCAATGCTAATAAACCTACCCGATTGGGATAGGTAGGAACTTCCCCTAAAAAACTCCTCCC
The DNA here is from genome assembly GCA_038330815.1 of Chitinophagales bacterium. Lineage (GTDB taxonomy): Bacteria > Bacteroidota > Bacteroidia > Chitinophagales > Chitinophagaceae > Ferruginibacter. The sequence goes on from JBBQOJ010000371.1 coordinate 3,819, forward strand.
TTCTTTGTTTTCCGTTTTTAAATTGTATGCTTGCATAGGTTTCGCCGGGTAATACCGGGATGCATCGGGCTACTGTTGCTATGTCATAAGCTTTTAATGGGCCACTATTTTGGGTTGCCAAAAGAACACATTTTGTATGATGGAAATTTAAGGTAACCATTGCCTTACCATCGCCCACTACAGCAAGCCCGGATTGATTCATTTTAATCCAAGTAAAATCACCCTTCCCATTCCCCTTCAATACCAATCCGTTTGAGGCATCATACCTGCCATTAAGCGCCTCAGGAGCATAGGAATTGCCAATTGCAATGATATCCAAATTGCCATCAGCATCAGCATCTTCAATCGAAATGCCAAAAATTGGTGCAATTTGTGCAGCCATTGGTAGTGGTTTTATAACAAACTGGTTGTTCCCCTTATTTTCAATGTAGAGTGACTGCATTTGA
>JBBQOJ010000372.1:0-4263 GCA_038330815.1 Chitinophagales bacterium
GCTTTCTTTGCAGGAGCAGCTTTTTTTGGAGCAGCTTTTTTTGCAGGAGCAGCAGCTTTCACTGGAGCAGGAGCAGCTTTCTTTGCAGGAGCAGCTTTTTTTGCAGGAGCCGCTTTCTTTGCAGGAGCAGCTTTTTTTACCGGAGCAGCCTTCTTTGCAGGAGCTGCTTTTTTTGCAGGAGCCGCTTTTTTAACAGCTTTTTTTGCAGTTGCCATAATATTTAAAATTTAATTGGTTAGTAAATAATACTTAAAAGTAAAAATATTTTTTTACCCGCCAAAAAAAACTTTAATATTAAACCATTGCTTCCACCGCATTCACGGATATATAACTCTTATCTCCGCTGCCTTTTTTAAATTCTACAACACCATCAGTTAATGCAAATATGGTAAAGTCTTTTCCAAGACCAACATTTTTACCAGGATGGTAAACTGTTCCTCTTTGACGAACGATGATGTTTCCTGCAATGGCTGGTTGACCACCATAAATTTTTACACCCAATCTTTTGCTTTGCGAATCACGGCCATTCTTAACCGAGCCTTCACCTTTTTTATGTGCCATCTTAAATTATTTTTATTTTTTCAACATTGTATGGTTAACAGGCAGCGGTTAGTAATTAAAATCAATTACTAACAGTTACCCATAAACGCTGCCGGTATACTAGGCAATTTCAGTCACCTGGATCCTGGTATAATGGGTACGATGACCATGCTTTTTACGAAAGCCTTTTCTTCTTTTCATTTTAAAGGCGATCACTTTGTCACCTTGCACCAGGTCAGTAACAATCTCCGCTTTCACAATTGCTTTTACGGCACTACCGATAGAAAGGGTGCCATCGCTGTCAGTCATCAGTACATCTGAAAACTCAACTTTGTCGCCACTTTTACCACTGATGTGCGGTACGTACAAGCTGTCGCCTGCTTTCACTTTAAACTGCTGACCTGCTATTTTTACTACTGCTAACATATAACCAAAATTTAGGACGGCAAAGGTAAGGGAAATCAAATTAAGTTGCCTAAATTAACCCCATCATTTTTATGAAAAATAGGAAGCAATTGGCTTTTTGGAGCATTTTCAGTATAATTTTACCAATAACGGGGGCTAAACACACCGGGGTTTGGGGAAGTTTTCTCCAACGTATCGCCCAATTTTGTATGAAGTATATACTTTTTGTTGCACAGGTACTGTTTTCCATCTATGGATTTCTGTCATTTATCGTGGTAATGTTCCTTTTATTTCCCTTTGTGCTGGTGGCTTCACTGTTTGGAAAGATCCGGGGAGGAAACATCATTTATTTTGTTTGCCAGCGTTGGGCGGATATAATGATGATCTTTTGGGGCATCCGCCACCGGAATATATACGAAGTAGAGCATGATCCGGCCCGTTCCTATGTATTTGTATTTAACCATATATCCTATATGGACATTCCCGTAATTTTAAAGGCCATCCGGAAGCAACACTTCAGGATACTAGGGAAAGCTGAAATGGGTAAGATTCCGGTGTTTGGTTTTTTTTACAGGAATGCAGCGGTGCTGGTTGATCGTAGCAGTGCCGAGAAAAGAGCGGCCAGTGTACAACGGTTAAAGTCAGTAATACGAAAAGGTATTTCTGTTGTAATTGCACCCGAAGGCACCTTTAATACCGGTACGCAACCTTTGAAAGCATTTTATGATGGCGCTTTTAAAATTGCTATCGAAACGCAAACACCCATCAAGCCAATGTTGTTTTTGGATACCAATGACCGGCTTCATCATAATAATATATTGTCCCTCAGCCCGGGCAGGTCGAGGGTAGTGTATTTGGAAGCCATCAGCGTAGCAGGACTTACAGGTAAAGATGTTGAAATGTTGAAGGAAAAAGTATTTCGCATAATGGACGAAAAACTGCGGTATTACCAGGCGAGTTGGATTGCAGACAGTCAATCATAACTGAATAAAAAGCAACGAAAACTGTAACAACTTTTCATGGATGAAAATAATCAAATACCGCTTTTCTTACCTTCATCCGATGCCGGTGAAACACAGGGGATAGATATGGCCGGGCCCTCCGGGCAGTCTTTACAACCGGCCATTAATATTCGTGGAGAATATGCTTTTGTAATACTACCACTTGCCCTGCCCACTACTTATACCTATGCCATCCCATCCAGGTTCCACGGCAAGCTGAAGCCCGGTTGCCGGGTAGAGGTAGCACTCGGGAAAAATAAGCGGTATGCCGGTATTGTAAAAGCCATCACACCAGACGCACCCGCTTACCAAACAAAAGAAATAATAAATATCCTTGATGATGAGCCATTGCTTTACCAGCAGCAACTTACGTTTTGGAAATGGATGAGTGATTATTATATGTGCAGCGAGGGAGAGGTAATGGCAGCCGCCTTACCCGCCCATTTCAAATTGAGCAGCGAAACGATTTTAATATTTAATGAGGAATATGGCGACGACTTTAGCGGACTGGACAATGACGAATACATTGTGGCAGAAGCCTTGTTGATAAAAAAGCAATTGAACCTTACGGAGGTGCAGCAATTGCTCGACATTGCACATGTGTACCCGGTGATTAAAAGATTGATCGATAAAAAATGTTGTATTGTATGGGAGGCGCTGAGCGAACGGTATAAACAGAAAACCGAACAGTTTGTACTGCTTAATCCGCGGTACGATAATGAGGAACAATTAAACGAACTGCTCAATAACTGGACCCGGGCACCAAAGCAGATGGAATTATTATTGAGCTACCTGCACCTCATCAAAACCGAAGGAGTGGTTACGCAACCTGCCTTGCTAAAAAAATCCGGCGCATCGGCAGCGCAATTGCATGGATTGGTTGAGAAGGAAATACTGAAAGTGGAAAAGCGGGTGGTGGAGAGGATAAAGACAATGCCGAATTCGATGGAAGTGAATTTTGAATTAAGCAGTGCCCAACAGGTCGCCTTGCAGGAGGTAAAGGATATTTTTATTACCAAAAATGTATGCCTGTTGCAAGGAGTAACCAGCAGTGGTAAAACGCAACTCTATATTAAGATGATGGAAGACTGTTATCAGCAAGGCAGGCAGGTATTGTATTTATTGCCCGAGATAGCACTTACCGCGCAAATGATCCGCAGGTTGCAATTAAATTTTGGCGGCAATATTGCAATTTACCATTCAAAGTTCAACAACAATGAAAGGGTAGAATTATGGCATAAAGTAAGAAAAGGGGAAACCATGATTGTGTTGGGAGCCCGCAGTGCCCTCTTCCTGCCCTTTGCCAACCTGGGGTTGATAGTGGTGGATGAGGAGCATGATAGTTCGTTTAAGCAGCAGGATCCTGCGCCCAGGTACAATGCCCGGGATGCGGCGGTGTTTTACGCCAGCCTGTTTGGAGCAAAAGTATTGATGGGCAGCGCCACACCATCTATTGAAACCTATTATAATGCACAAAAAGGGAAATATGGATTGGTCGCATTAACAGAGCGGTTTGGCGGTATACATTTGCCAACGATAGAAATTATTGACACCCGTAAAGTAGTTCAAAAGGGAAAAGTGATGCTGTCGCCACAGTTGGTGGAAGCCATACAAATGACTGTTGAAAATGGGCGGCAGGTGATATTGTTTCAAAACAGGCGCGGCTATGCGCCCTACCTTATTTGTGGCACCTGTGGGTATTTGCCACAATGTAAAAATTGTGATGTTACCTTAACACTGCATAAATATTCCAACAAACTGCATTGTCATTATTGTGGTACCACTTATCCAAAAATAACGGATTGCCCTGCCTGTGGTTCGGTTAACTGGATGGAGAAAAATTTTGGCACGGAGAAGATAGAGGAAATGATTGAGGCAACCTTTCCCAACCTGAAAGTGGCAAGGATGGATGTAGATTCCGTTCGTGGTAAATCGGCCCACGATAACCTGATAAAATTATTTGAACAGCAGCGCATCGATATCCTGGTAGGTACACAAATGGTAGTAAAGGGGCTCGATTTTGAAAAGGTTAGTTTGGTAGGTATCCTGGATGCTGATGGCTTGTTGAGTTTTGCCGATTTCCGGGTAAATGAAAGGGCCTTTCAATTGATGGAGCAGGTGAGTGGAAGGGCAGGTAGAAAGGGGGAGCAGGGGAAGGTTTTAATACAGGCTACTCAAGTAACCCATCCCATACTTCAATTTGTGCAACAACATGATTATAAAAAAATGTATGCATTTGAAATCCAAAACCGGCAACATTTTTTTTACCCGCCTTTTAGCCGCATCATTGAAATTACGCTGAAGTGTAAAGTGAAAG
>JBBQOJ010000373.1:0-4242 GCA_038330815.1 Chitinophagales bacterium
AGTCCTACCGCATTGTCTACCAGCACCCCGGTAAGTTTCCCGTCCCTCGAAATAATTTCGCCACCGCTAATAGTAGCGGCCGGGGTTAAATCTCCCAATGCAAGCTGGTTGGCTATGGCGGCATGCCCATCCACACGGGTAAGAAAAACCGGGCGGTCAGGAAATAATTGATCCAGTTTTTCACGCGTAGGAAATTCTTTTACTGGCCAGTCATTTTGGTCCCAACCTCTTCCAATCAGCCATCCATCCGGATGCGTGGCTGCATATTGGCTGAGCCGCTGTACTACTTCCTCCCAACTGGCAGTTCCCGTAAGATCCACCGTTTGTAAACCCAGTCCATAGCCTAAAAAATGAGCATGGGCATCAATGAACCCGGGGTATATAAATTTGCCGGATGCATCCACCACATTGGCAGCGCTAAATTGCTGTTTCATCTCCGCGGTAGTACCGGTAGCCATCACTTTACCGTCTTTAATAGCCATTGCCTGCTTCACCGAAAAATCATTGTCAACGGTATATATCCTGGCATTTACCACCAACATATCTGCCGGCAATTGCTGGGCTTCACAACAGGTAATAATAATCAAAAAACAAAATAGTAACAGGCGCGTCATACGATCGGTTAAATTAGTGAGTTAAAATTTCAGGTAGCATCGAGCTTTGCGCATCGGTGTAGTATTATAAAAGACAGCAGATAGTTGAACCATTCGGTAATATTTATATTTTCCGCTGTAGGCATAAAATATAAATCATGCACTCCCTCCACCTCCTGTTTACACTGGCACGGGCGGATACCTTATTCTACGGAAAATTTTCCAGGGTGTTGCTGATGATAACCGGTGGCCTCCTGGTAGGCTTTGGCCACTGCCAGTAAGGTGGCTTCATCATACAAGTTAGCAAGAAAGGTAATGCTGTTGGGTAATCCGCGTGGCGTAAAACCAATCGGGCAAACCACCGCAGGGTGGCCGGTTAAGTTGGTAATGGCCAGTTGGCTGCCGGCATAGGTGGGCACAATCAGCACATCAAAGGGCTGCATAAAAGTGTTCATAGCATTAATTAATGTTGACCGGTGCCGGTTGGCGTTGATATATTCTACTGCCGGAATCAACCGGGATACCCGGAAACCATTGGGCCAAAAGTTTTTGTCCTGCCGGCGGATCAGGTCATCCCGGTTGCTTCTTGTTAGTTCATCAAAAGCGGCAGCTGATTCTGCACTAAGGATGGGATCTACCAGGTTAACCGGGTAAATACTGGAATCCGGGAAATTAACCGCTACCAGTATTGCGCCCAGTTTTTTAAATACCTCCAGTACCGACCATTGCAATCCCGGCTTTGGCAAAGTACTAAAATAGTTGGCAGCGTAGCCAATGCGCAAGGATTTAAAATTGACCTTACCGGTGTAATTAAACGACCGCTTAACCGCACCTGCATCCCTTCCATCGGTTCCTTTTAAATAATAAAACACTACGGCGGCGTCTTCCGCACTTCGGCATATTGGGCCTGCCTTATCAAGGCTCCAACAGAGTACCATGGCACCGCTCCTGCTTACTGAACCAAAGGTGGGTCTCAAACCGGTGGCCCCGCAGGTATGCGAGGGCGATACAATGGAGCCAAGCGTTTCTGTTCCAATGGCAAAGGGTAATAATCCCGCCACAGTGGCAGCGGCCGAGCCGGCGGAGGAACCGCTCGATCCCCGGGTAATATCCCAGGGATTGCGGGTACGGCCGCCGAACCAGAGATCGTTATAGGCCAACTCGCCCAGGCTAAGTTTGGCACACAATACTGCCCCGGCAGCTTTCAGTTGCGTGTATACGAAAGCGTCTTCTTCAATCACCTGGTCCTTATAAGGCACAGCCCCCCAGGTAGTGGGATAACCTTTTACGGCAAATAAATCCTTTAGTCCGTAAGGTATGCCATGCAGGGGGCCGCGGTAATGGCCCTGCTTTATTTCAGCATCTGCCTGTGCGGCCTGTTGTAATGCAAGGCGCTCTGTTAGCGTAATCACACATTCAAGGGTATCGCCCCATTTTTTAAGGCGCTCTATAAAAAATTGGGTTAACGCAACCGAACTAATTTGTTTACTTCTTACCAGGGAAGCTAATTGCATCACGGAGTAAAAGGCCAGCGACTGCCTGTTTACCGGTATTTTGATACCAGTAGGAATTGCCCAGGCAATGGCGGTTTGTTTTGCGGGAATGTCAAATCCGAAGGGAGCGGGGTTAAAACCAAACGGGTAAGGAAGGTGATTGGGTATGGGCAACTGGTGGATTTTTTGATACCCGGCCAGGTTGTCCCTTATGCCATCCAGCATAGAATCTTTTTCCGAAGCAGTAAACTGCAGATCGAATAAACTGGCTGCGGATGCCACGGAAGCGGTATCGATGGTGGGCTGTTGGGCAAAAAGATACGTGGGTAGTAATAAACATAGTAGTGTCTTCCATGAAATATTCATAAGCCAGTTGGTTAAGCATTAAATGTAGGCAAAAAAAGAAGAAGGCAGCAACAGTAGGTATAAAATTAGGAAACCCTCCAGGTTCTCTACTTAAAGGTGAAAGCAAGTAAGATTCAGATGAACTCAATGCCTTATCAAATGGAATTGCATTAAGGGATATCAAATTACCTGTTATGGACTGGTTAGATGGTGAAAGGTGCTACCGGGTTTTTCCCTGCTTTGATAAAACAGCCAGCAGGGTAGCGCTGTTTCGTTCGTCTGTTACCTGGCTAGCAGCAACCACGCCCGGGTAACCAAGGTTCATCGTAATCACACTGCCCTGGTAAAAAATACACATGGTGATGGAGTGATCGCAAGAGGAACTTGAATAGGCAGGCTTAAAGAACCCATAGTAAACCGCCTTTTGATCCACCGTTACAGCAAAGGCAGTTTGATCATTTAAAGCTTTGATCCGGGCAAAGGCACCGGGTTGTAATGTAAACCGGGCAGTGGCCGGCTCGTAGCTGATAATGTCATTGTTGCCGATCAACGGTTGGCCACTCAAGCGGGCGGTGGTTGCGTTTACCTCACACCGGTTGGCAACCGGTTGATACGCGGCCAAAACATATACAGCTACCTGTTCTGATCCGGTCATGTCGCTCCTGGTACAGGAAAGTAAGGTGATTGCCAGTAAAAAGCAAAGGGCAGTACTACGCATCTTTTATTTTTTATGACCGCGAACCGTTTACAATGGTTGCATCGTAGACGCTTTCTACAAAAAATAAACCGCAGGGGCATTACAGGTTACCCAACTACACAATTATGGCCTCTCCTGCCATTTATTTGGTATCAGCAATAATACTTTACTAACAACAGCAAATGCGAGGAGCCCACTGTAATTAAAATAGCAATTTTAAATACCAATACCATGTTATTATCACTTCTTATTAAAAGTAGTACGCATGGCCTTTAGCATGCCATTGCTTGACCAGGTGCTGGGAACGATCATACGACGCACGGTATACAGTGGCTGAAGCGAATCTCTTTTGGTAGAGAGAATAAAGGCCAGCTCGTACCCCCTTTTTTCAATTTCTGTGATGGCAGCCTGGTTCCATAACCCGAATGGGTAGGCGAAATAAGTCACTTTTTTACCCGTGATCTCCTCCAGCTGCCGCTGTGGCTTCACCAGCTGCGTATCCCAGTCGGCTCCCTGGTATTTGGTTACCATGTGATGATCCCAGGTATGCGCTGCAATTACATGCCCGCTGTCTGACAGGTCTTTAATTTCCTGTTTGCTCATATAACGGGGACGGTTAATCGAGATCGTCATGATAAAAAACACGCCTTTAAAACTATACTTGTTCATTTCCGGTGCACCGATGGTGTATTGCTCACCGTCTGTATCATCAAAAGTGATCATTACCGGTTTTTCCGGCATGGGCCCGTTGTACAAAAGGTGTTCTTTTAACTGATCAGGTAACACGGTTTGGTAGCCGCTATCATACAATGCCTTCATTTGTGCCGCAAAAGCATCCGGCGATACTGAATAGGTTTTCATGCTGGCGCTTTCATTGGCCCGCGTATTTCGTATATGATGGTAACATAATACCGGCACTTCTTTTTTTGCCAGGATGGCTGCAAGATCATTCGCCTGCCGGGTAACAGGTTTACTGACAGTGTCGTTGGGCTTAGCAATTTCAGGATCACCTGTTACCGAATCGGGGGCGGTAGAACAGGCAGTAAGCAGCAGGAGGGCTAAAAGCGCAAGGTACATTGGGGGTTTCATGGAGGGTTAGGCTATTAAAAAATTA
>JBBQOJ010000374.1:0-4226 GCA_038330815.1 Chitinophagales bacterium
GAAACAGGCGAAATTCATATCAAATACAGGAAAAACCCCTTTATAAGTACCCTGATTACTCAATGATTTGCATCTATTTGTTACCAGGCATAATTACGATAAGAGGGTGTTTTACTCATCCAAATCTAAGGAAATTCCCTATTGCAGACCAGTATCGAAATCAACAACTTTGTTCTTTCAAACAAACTGATACGCTATCATGATTGCCAGGTAATCGTCTCTATGCTATTGCTGGTTCATATTTATTTAAACATAATGTATTACATCTTTTGTTTACATTTAAGTCATGTTGGATATACCAATAAAAAAAATGCTTTCATAGAAGTGCCCGGGTAAAACTCAATCACCAATCAAACCTATTATGTATGGGAAGAAACATCCTCCTCCGCCGTTCAACTACGCTTGCCCAGCGCGAAGGCGACACAGCACCGACCGAACAACCCGACAACTATGCGGCGCAAATTGTTAAGCTGATACCCGTAGAAGTGGTGGGTGTTTACCTTGGCATCAGTAACCTCATTGAAGGGCAACAGATCACCGATGCCGCCACCAATCAAACTGTTCAGTGGATAGTGTTTTTTACTATCCTGCTCATCACACCATTTTATCTTCACCGGGCGGCAGGTGTTACCGATAAGGCCCAACTCTGGATATCCACCCTTTCCTTTATCGTGTGGGCGTTATCGTTAGGTGGCCCGTTTGCCCTGTTTTTCGATGATAAACTGGCTGGTGGATTAACCATCAAATTTTTAGGCGCAATTCTTATCATGGTCTATAGCCTGGTGGTGCCGATATTTTATAAACTTCCAGCCCAAACCTGATGTTACAGGGGCTGCCTAAAGCGCTGTTCCAGTAGCGCCGTTTGTTAGGGCGATAACATTAACTATACAATCATCAAATAAACACCCCCATCATGAAAAAAAAGAATTTCGCTTTTTTGTTCCTCCTTTTTTATTGCCTGCCCGGTTGGGCGCAGAAGGCCAGCGATGTGCTGGAAAATGGTGTTAAAATAAAGTCAGATCAACAGGTTTTTTTAAAATTGGAGGGCGGCAATATTTTATACCAGTTAAGTGCAAACCCTACCGATCTGCAGTTTAAAAAGTTGGCAGATTCTATCATGCTACTGCCAGTAGCCTCCAGCGTGGTTTTGTACATTCGCCCACTCAACCCGCTTAATTATTCCTTTTCCTCCGAAACTACTTTTATAGCAGACCCAATTGATGCTGCCGCCACTGCCGCTCTCGGTTCAATCATCGATTTTGTAGCCAACATTAATGCTGAAAATAAGGCAAAACTGGCCACTGCGCAGCCCGGGCGTGAGAGTGCGCCAGGCACCACCTGTGATTTTCAACCCTGGATTGTTGCAATCACCGGCATTACCGAAAAATTGCAAAGGGATCAAAAACCAGCGCTGGTATCAATATTTAAAAACCTTAAGCAACTGGATTTTAATGTGGAGCAACAAACCATCACCGCCCTAAATAAAGAAGCCGCCAACCACCAGTTGGTAGTTACTCATTTCAGCGCAATAGAAACGGCCATAAAGGCTTTTAAAGACTCGATAAAATTGATAAGTTGCGATGATAAATCCTACGAGTTTTTGGTAAAGGGATATTTTCAAATAGCAATTAAGGACCTGGAAGCAAATTCCCTTAATCAAAAGAAGCGGCTTACCAACTTATCCGAACTTCTTAGGTTGGTACAAAAGGCGCAGGCCCAGGCCTCGGCGCTCAATTGGTTTGTAAAAGTGAGCGACATTGCGGTCAACAAAGGTAAAATAGCCCTGGTAGCTGTAACCATTACAGAAACTGGTTATCAATTGTCCGACCAGGAAGAAATAGTGGCAGTTACCCCTAAAGAAAAAGCCAATAAGTTGCTGCGCTTTCGCCGTTTCCAATGCCTGGTGCCCGAAGTTTCCGTGGGCATTGCTTATGCCAATTTATCTTTCCCTAAGTTTGGCACCAATAAAAATGCTTCCGGGCAGGATGTGGTGGCCGATGCAGGAGAAGAAGCAATAAACAAAGTGAACATCACTACCATGATTAACTATACCCTTTTTATACCCAATACGTCGGTTCATCCTTTTTGGCAATTGGGTATCGGGCTAAATACAGATTTTCCAACCATACTCACCGGTGTAGGGGTAAGGATCAATGCGAGTGGCGTGCGCAGGCTGGCGCTGGCTGCGGGTGTAGCCACCACCTGGATCAAATCATTAAATAAATTAACATTGGGCGAAGTGGTAGCTGGTCCGGCAGCGGTAGAAAAGGATACTTATTTTAAATTTAATACCAGGCCCCAACCGTATGTTGGATTACAGTTTAATTTTTAACACAGTTAAAAATACTGCCCGCTATCGGTCTAATTAGTAACTCATTTAAATAAAATATATGAACAAGGAACTTTTGAAGAAGGCGAAGAAGATGATCCGGGATCAGTACGGAGAAGCATTTGCGAAAAAGGCAACTGACGAGTTTAGTTTGTACACCTATCACACACTTAACCGCCCGGTAAGTCGGTCGATGGAGGCGGAGAACCTGCCATCCGGCGAAGGCCAGTCGATGGTGATGGAGTTTGCCGGGCAGGCAACGGATAAACCTGCTGAAACATCCACCCGGTCGATGGCGAGCCGCGAGGCAACTGAGTTAATAGAAAAATTAAATGAAAACGAGGCAATTACTATCAACCTGCAGCAATTACTGCGGCAGGCCCGCCTGCAAAATTTCAGGGAAAAAGTGATGAAGTCCATCCAACCAATGGGCGCTGCTTTGGAAAGAAATATTGAACGCGCTTTTGCACATGGCACCAGGTCGTTACAACAACAATCTTACCTTACCAAGGTATGTTGGTTGAATCAAACCATGAAAACAATCGCAGGTCCAGATTCCCTAGCGGAAATTGCGTCAGATCCCACCATTAAAAAGCTAGACGTGCCGCATAAGTTAAGCCGCGAAATTAATGATACCGGAACGCTCGTTGGCGCAATACAGTATCGCCAGAAATTTTCACGCACTGGTAAGGGCATTGTGGTTGCTGTGATAGATTCGGAAGTAGCCCTTAACCATGCTGCTTTTGGCAACCGGGTGCTGCATCGTTCCAATTATACAAAAGAACCCTGGGGAAATCCTGATAGTCATGGTACCGGGGTGGCCGGCATCATCGGAGCTGCAACGGAGTCATTTAATGGCATGGCCCCGGGAGCCACTATTTATAACTACAAAGTATTGGCAACTAACCCTTCCCTGGATGCAGACGATTTCCAGGCTTTTCTTGCAGTGCAGAAGGCACTGGAAGATGGTGCCAACCTGGCCAATTGTTCCTGGGGTGCCGGGCCGGCAGGGAATGGAACGGGCAGGGAAGCAAGGGCCTGCAATACTGCCTGGGACCTGGGGCTTACCATCGTGAAAAGTGCCGGCAACAGGGGGCCGGGTAATGGCACTTTAACCGCGCCAGCCGATGCCGATGGAATAATAGTAGTGGGCGCAACCAATAAAAACGGGAAAAAGATGGAGAATTATAGTAGTCGGGGCCCCTTGCCATCGGGTCAAAAGCGGCCACACCTGGTAGCACCTGGGGGTAGCAGCGGGGCCGGTATACAAAGTTGTTTACCCGGGGGCGGTTTTGGTGACATCGGCATGGGTACCAGTTTTGCGGCACCCCATGTAACTGGCTTACTGGCTTTATTGTTGGAAGGGGAACCCTCCCTTTCGCCGGATGAACAACGCAATTTTTTATTGAGCGCCTGTACTAAGGTACAAGGTGCTGCCATAGATGGCCAGGGGGGAGGATTGATATCACTGGCTGCCTTATAATAGCCTATTCCCTGGTTAAAGTTGTAGGGAGGTCTATGCCTGCTACTTCCTTTAGTTGTGCCAGTTCTTCAATACACCCGGTGGAAACTTTCACATTGATCGTTTGGTTTATCCAGGCGGCCTCCAGGATATTGCCCCCCAGGTTATTGATTTCCCTGGCCACCGGTTCCAGTTCTTCATTAAATGCCTGTTTGATGTTGGCCATTTTTTGGCTACGACTCAGCAACTCGCTTCCCCCAGGCAGTAAAACAGGCTGTAAGGCAATTACCACTTCAATGGTAGCTTCCTTTTCAGCATGAAGTAGATGGTCTTTTAAATTATTTGTTATTTTATGAGTAGCCATATCAGGTAATACCTCTAAAATTAATCGTTTTAAAATGAAAACCCGATAAAAGCAAATCAGAAAAGTATTGC
>JBBQOJ010000375.1:0-4226 GCA_038330815.1 Chitinophagales bacterium
GTGCAGTGTTGATATGATTGCTGATGGAATCCTTACTAATGGGGATATATTTTACACCACTGGTAGTACCGCTGGTTTTGGCAAAATAAATGGGCTGTCCTTTCCAAAGTATATTGTGCTTCCCCTCCTTAATTTTTTCAATATAAGGTTTAAAGGCTTCGTAATCCCTTAGCGGTACATGCTTAATAAAATCCTCATACGTTTTAATAGAGTCAAAGCCATGTTCCTTACCAAAATCTGTTTTTGACCCCCCTTTTATCAATTGGTTGAAGATGTTCTGCTGATCGTCCACTGCAGTTTCCATCCCCTTTTTAACCTGTTTATGTATATATGCCGCAAAAGGTTTTGCAAAAAAAGATTTTATTTTCATAGCCAGTTCCGCAAGGGAGAAATTTACATCGTTAAATAATTGAACCGGGTATATACCCGGCATTGATACCGTAAATGTAGACAGTTTTTAGTTATTATCTAGCCGGCCGGCAGCTAATCACAATCGCAGGGCCAGTCCTTTTTTAAATCAATCACAGTTACTACCACCAGTTTACCTTCCGCAGGCGCCACCACAATTCTAACCGTTTGCTGATCGTGGGTTACGCCCTCCAGTGGAATGGTTTTACCGCGTTCATCCACCTCAATTTTATTGTAATTGATGGCTCCCCGTTCAATAATATCACGCACTTCGGATTCGTCTATTTGCCGGCATTCCATGCGGCAACGCGCATGCCTGGAGTATTGAATATGTTGGGTATTCCTGTCAAGCTCCGGCGGGGTGTTGATAGTAATAGCCTCGCTGTCAGCTGGGGTTCGCGGATAACTACCACGTTGGTTATTTCTAATATACCATAACAGCAGGGCCGCCGCCAACAGCACAATATAAGGAAGGTATTTTTTTGTCATTGTATGAATTCGCTGCTAAAGTAATTGAAAACCATCATTGCCGGAACAAATGCCAAAAACAGGGCGGCCCGGGGAAGATTTAACCAGGTGAAGCCTATCTTTGCAGGAATGAATAAAACAGTGGCGCTACATACCCTTGGGTGCAAATTAAATTTTTCTGAAACCTCCACCATTGGAAGGTTACTGGAAAACGATGGCTTTACCAGGAAGGAATTTAACGAAGTAGCCGATGTATACGTAATTAACACCTGTTCGGTTACCGATAACGCCGATAAAGAATGCAGGATGTTGGTTAGACGCATTCAACGAAAAGCACCCGAAGCAATGGTGGTAGTTACTGGTTGCTATGCCCAGTTAAAACCGGCAGAAATTGCCGCCATTCCGGGTGTTGACCTCGTGTTGGGTGCAGCAGAAAAATTTAACATCGCTACCCACCTGAAAGAAATCACCAAGGGCGATAGTACCAGGATTTGCAGCTGTGATATTGCGGAAGTAGCGCAGTTTAATGCTTCCCAATCTTTTGCAGAGCGTACCAGGGTTTTCTTAAAAGTGCAGGATGGGTGCGACTATACCTGTTCGTTTTGTACCATTCCCATGGCGAGGGGTAAAAGCCGGAGCGACCGGATTGACAATATAATCAGCAATGTGAAGGAAATAGCTTCCAAGGGGGTGAAGGAAGTTATTTTGACAGGGATCAATTTAGGGGATTTTGGAAGCCATGCACCGGCCAACCCATTGGTTACAGGGATAAGTTTGCCGGGCCAGCGGGAGCAATTGTATGATTTACTCCGGCGGCTAGACGAAACCCCCGGTATTGAACGTTACCGCATATCGTCGATTGAACCAAATTTACTCAGTAATGATATTATTGAATTTGTGGGCAACAGTCAACGGATTATGCCGCATTTTCATATTCCGTTGCAAAGCGGCAGCAATAAAATACTTGGGCTGATGCGAAGGCGGTACAAAAGAGAACTGTATGCGGAAAGAGTGGGCCTTATAAAAACACTGATGCCCCATTGTTGTATCGGGGTGGATGTTATTGTTGGCTTTCCCGGCGAAACCGACGCCCATTTTCAGGAAACCTATGATTTTATACAATCATTGGACATCTCCTACCTGCACGTTTTTACCTATTCAGAACGGACAAATACGCTGGCCGCCGATATGAAGCCGGTGGTACCTGTCCCCGTTAGAAATGAACGCAATAAATTATTACGCACACTGAGTTATGAAAAAATGCAGTCCTTTACTGCACAACACATTGGTGATACCCGCAAGGTGTTGTTTGAAATGCATAATAAAAATGGCATGATGGAAGGATATACCGACAATTATATTAAAATAACCGCTCCCTTTAAAAAGGAATGGGAAAATAACATCGTATCATGGACAATATAAACGAAGAAAACTTTAGCAAATACCAGGTAACCATTCGTTTTGAAATGGACGATGATTTCATGAGCCAGGTGCCTGCCCACCGGGTGTATATTAACAGCCTGATTGACAATGGAACCATTGACTATTATTCAGTAAGCATGGAAACCCAGCGTTGCTGGATGATTGTAACTGCCGCCAATAAAAATGAGGTAGAAGAATATCTTGTAAAAACCCCCTTGCATAAATACTGGAACATCGAGATTGACGAATTATTTGTGTACGACTCCCAAACTTACCGCCTTCCTGCCTTGCAATTGAATTAGGGCCAATAAACTGCACTTGGTCTTCCTCATCTTCTTTTCATTCATCCCTCAAATGCAAGCATTTTCTTAAATCATTCAATTCACGTTTTAAATAACTTGTGTTTTTAGCTAACGTTTTGTTTAAGCGAGGTACAGGGAATCCATAGCATGTCCCGATCGGCCAACATTATTAAATTAAGAAAGTAAATTCAAAACTGAACCAAAGACAAATCGGAGGGGGGCTGACTCAGACTAAAGTTAATATTGAGTCACAGCTGAAAATAAATTCTCAAGTCCCGTATTTTCCTGCACGCGCCTTTCCTTCCATTAAGGTTCTATACCTACAATTAATAACGGTACGGGCAGATTTCCTCTTCCATGCCGTAATACATTATAAACTTCCCCTTCATAATAAGCAACTCCAGATGACATTAGAACTTGCATTTTTTTTGTTGGTAAAACTTGTATCGCAACATTAATAATTCCGCCAGAATAAAATAACAAATGCTTTACAAACAAGTCAAACGCCACAAAGGCATATTTGCCAAACTGCACCTCAATTGCAACACCACCTTTTACAAAGTCAGTTTGTTTAAATGAGGCTAATGGATTGGAAATACCATTTTCCATTAAGTGTTTTTTCTGTTCCTCATATGGCAAAGGGACAATTTCTTGCATTAATTTTCTGTCAGTCGTCAAGTAATATTTATATCTGCTTTCATACCATTCCTTTTCTCTAAACCTTTCAATAAAAATACGATTCAATGCGATAGGGCTAAAAGCATTTCACCACGCATAGTTTTTTCCTTGCTTTCTTTTGTCATTAAAACACTGGCATCAATCCCTTCTATAATATCTATTAATTCATCATATAATTTCCTATGATGCACTATCAAATACTCTTCGCCGTTTAAATGTGAATACTTTTGTGCAATTTTCATTTACTACCTTTTACAAAATCTAAAGTAAGCCATTCGTCTGGAACTCTTGAAACTTTATCATTACCGCTTGGCTTATGAATTGGTTTATTAATAGGTCTTACTTTAAGTGTTCCTTCTTTTAATTCGTGTATTCTTTTTTTTGCTATTCTACAATAAGCATTCTCTTTTTCGATACCTATGGCATTGCGATTGTGTTTTATTGCGCCGATAACAGTCGAACCTACACCAGAAAATGGGTCGAGAACCCAACTTCCCTCCTCTGTTAAAGCTAAAACACAGCGTTCGACCAATTCAATTGGAAATTGACACGGATGGTCAACTTTTTCAGGATGATTTGACTTTACATTAGGAATATTCCACATTTCTTTGTCCCAGTCTTGTTGAATTATTTCCCAAATGTCGCTCGGATTTTTACCTAGTGGATTGCCTGACACTTGGCCTCTTTTTGGACCCTTAAAATGTCGTTTGCCTGGATATTTTGATGGTATCCGCACATTGTCAAGATTAAAGATGTAATCTTCAGTTTTGCTGAACCATAGGATTGTTTCTTAACGTCCGCTGAAGCGGTTTGATGCATGAAGCCCATGTCCAAAATGCCAAATGATTCGGTTTCGAAGTTGTAATCCAGGCTTTTTGAAGAGTTGATAATAAAAGAAATCAAGTGGAAACACTACACCGTAGTCAACAGAGTTGACAACCTGCCAAC
>JBBQOJ010000376.1:0-4219 GCA_038330815.1 Chitinophagales bacterium
ATATGGACCACTACGCACCCCGATTATTATGAAAAGGATTCCGCTACCAATGACTTTAAGATTGCCAGCGGTATGGACGATATCATTGAACTTGATTTCAACAACCCTGCTTTAAGGCGGGCCATGATTGATGCCATGAAGTATTGGGTAACGGAATGTGATATTGACGGCTATCGCTGCGACCTCGCCTTTTGGGTAGAACTGGATTTTTGGCTGGAAGCCAGGGCCGAATTGGAGAAGACCAAGACCATGTTTTGGCTGGCAGAAAATGACCCATTGGAGAATCCCGATTTTTATCAGGCGTTTGATGCTTGCTACACCTGGACCTGGATGCACAAAACCAGGGAATTTTACCAGGGTAACCAGGATAAGGGTACATTGGATTCGGTGCTGCAACGGTACGACAGCGTGGGTGGAAAACAAGGCATTAAATTATGGTTCACTACTAACCATGATGAAAACAGCTGGAACGGCACCGAATATGAAAAATATGGGGATGCCGCAAAAGCATTTGCCGTGCATAGTTTTACCTGGGAGGGCATACCCCTGATTTACAGCGGGCAGGAATTACCCAATTTAAAAAGACTGGAGTTTTTCGAAAAGGATGTTATCAGCTGGAGGGGAAAAAATGAATTACATGATTTCTATAAAACACTGTTAACGTTGCGTAAAAACAATCCAGCATTGCGTGCCGGCGACGAAGCAGCCGGCACTACGTTGTTATCCACCAGCTTTCCAGGTAGTATATTGGCCTTCCTCCGCAAAAATGGCGATAGGGAAGTATTGGTATTTTTGAACATGAGCAAACAATCATTGAAATGCACTTTAAACGGCAACCAGGTGACTGGTAAATTTACCGAGGTATTTACAAAATCATCGGTTGATATCAAGGGGGAGTATACTGTTGAGTTGCCGGCCTGGGGCTACCTGGTGTATGAAAAATAGAATACCCATAATGAGTAGGGGCAACATTTATAGCCACAAATCAGGGTAAAAACAGGGTGGTGTCATCGCGGTTTCGCAGATGACCTAAATATAATTGGCAAATTGTACAGTAAAACCCTGTCGGGACATCATCTTTTACTTCCAAGGCGAAGTCTCCGCAACGTATAAGTTTAGCAACAAAAAATTATGAGCAGGACTCGCCGTTAATTGGAAGATGATGTTCCGTTTTGATGAAGCTATTTTCGCTCCGTATTACGGCGAGTCGCGGCAGCTTGCCTTTACACATTTAACAATTTTCACAGAGACATCGCCCGGGAAGTAGGAAAATAGACATCGACTTCGTTAGTTACAATTTTTAGTCGCAGTGCCTTCAACGTCGGGGTTTCGCGGATGATGCCATTATACCTGGAAAAGCTAACAGCGAAAACCCCGCCGGGACACAGTTTTCAAGTCGTAGTGTTGCGGGGGAGGTCGATATGGAAGGAAATGGTACATCGAAAACCCCGCCGGGACACAGTCTTCAAGTTGTAGTGTTGCGGGGGAGGTCGATAAGGATGAAAATGGTATATTGAAAACCCCGCCGGGACACAGTTTTTCTTATTGTGGCGAGGAAGGACAAACGCTGCGTCTGATAGAAAAAAGGCAGCGTTTACGTCCTGAAAGCGCCAACCAGGCCCCAGGGCACTTCCCCACGATAGCCTGTATCAAAAAAAGGGCGCATCCAACAGGTGCGCCCTAAACGTATTAGCTCAAAATCAATTAGTAACCCTTACTCCGCTATAGTAATCGGGTAGTCATATAATCCATCATAACCAGGGTAAAATCCGCTGATAGTAATGGTTTTGGAATTGCCCAACACCTTATTCAACTCTTCCATGTTCTTGATATCAGTTTCATTCGCTTTAACAATAATAAACCCATCGCGCATCCTGGTCTGGTCGCTTAAGGCGCCAGTGCCAATTTTTTTAACTATTACACCACCAGGTACACCATATTCTTTCGCTTTCTTCGGATCGAGGTTGATAAATTCTGCTCCAAGTTTGGAGAGGGCGGAATTGTCCACCTTTACGATGTCAAAATTGCCCGCTTTATTCTTAAGGGTGGCTACCACTGTTTTATCATTGCCATTCCTGGAGTATACCACGGAAATTTTATCACTTGGATTGTAGCGGGTGACCAGCTCCTGCAATTCAGAAGGTAGCGTAACCGAAATACCATTTACGCTCTTGATAATATCTCCTTTTTTAAGACCGGCATCCTTGGCACCACTATTTTCAGACACTTCGGTAATCACCAGGCCATCTCCATTGTAAGTAAGGTTCATCCTTGTTTTTACCTCCTCCGGAATATCATTGGTGTTGGCCGTAGCTACGCCAAGGTAACCGCGCTGCACATTGCCATATTTAATTAAGTCATCTACTACCTTCTTTACAATGTTTACCGGTATCGCATAAGAATAACCTGAGTAATAACCGGTAGGGGAGGCAATAGCAGAATTAATTCCAATTAACACCCCGTTGGTATTTATCAGTGCCCCGCCACTGTTACCCTGGTTTACGGCAGCATCCGTTTGTAAGAAGGATTCAACCGGCGTGTTGGTCTTGGTACCCTTGTTAAGGCCCAGGCTTCTTGCTTTGGCACTAATAATACCCGCCGTTACAGTGGTCTCCAGGTTTAATGGATAGCCCAGTGCCAAAACCCACTGGCCAATTTTAACGTCATCCGAATTGCCGTACAATAAAAACGGTAACCCCGCAGCCTCAATTTTTATTACCGCCAGGTCATAGGCAGGGTCCGTTCCAATCACTTTTGCTTTGTACGATTTTTTATTGCTGAGGGTTACTGTGAGTTCATCCGCATTTTCAACCACATGGTTATTGGTTACAATAAAGCCATCCGCGCTGATCACCACTCCGGAACCGGAGGCACGTTGCTCCGGAACATATCCACCCCGGCGGTTACCAAAAAACTCTTCCAGCATGTCATCCCCAAAAAAATCACTGAACGGATTTTTGGGACGTTGGTTTTTAGGAAGATTATTGCTTACCTGCTTGGCGTTGGTTTTGGTTTTAATGTGAACAACAGCTGGCAGGGCTGCTGCCGCGGGTTGCGTAAAATCAACCGAACCCGGCGGGGTATTGTCGGGATCCAGCAAACCGGCATATTTATAATTCGCCGGAATCATTCCCTTCTCCTGTCCGCCAAAACTATGGTCGTTATTTAAATAGGTGCTATAACCGAACATTACACCAAAAGCAGTTACAGCACTAATTGCAATGGTGGATAATACCTGTTTGATTTTCATATTGATAATTTTTTATTATTGTTATTATTCTACAAGTCAATTTTTATGCCTGACATAACAAAGTAACGATGCCCTGACAAAATGCAATTTAACTAAAGTTACCTTTAACAATTAATTAGGAAGGTCTTCGTAGATGCTCATAAAGTTAACAAAAATTGTATGGTATCTACACCGTCTGCGTAATCCATTAATCCCGGTTGTTGTGCATCACCATAGGGCATGTCTTTTCCGGCGATGCATTGTACCGATTCATTGGCTGCCAATAATTTTTCCGGATCGCCAGAAACCTTGTAAAACCGGTAATTTAACTGGCTGATAGGCGAATACAGGGAATCATTTTCCACCAATAACGTGCTTTCGTTGGTCATGTAAAAGCGGTTATTCATAATCTGTATAGACAAATTATAATCGTAATTGTTTTTGTATTTATGATGATCGGCAAAATATTTATACCGATGAAATGAGTTTAGCAGCGGTACAAAATCATAGGCTTCCGGTACAAAGATGCTGGTGACATTTCTACACCCCAAACCAAAAAAGCTATGGATGTCATCTGACAATTTTTCCAGCTCCGTGGTTGTTTCCTTTCCATCCAGTATCGCTACCGAAGTGCGGTTTTTACGGATGATGTTGGGGTACTTTCCAAAATAATAATCAAAATAGCGGCTGCTGTTATTACTGCCGGTGGCAATATAGGCATCACAGCCTTTTAACATGGGGGCTATGGTAATATGTTCACTCATCCGTCCATCCCACTCCGTCATTTTTTCGATAAGGTGTGGTAGCAGTACCTCATCCTTTGACGATAGTTTAATGGTTTGATGATGCCCACTTATAAATGCGGCTAAAAAATCATGAAAGCCCACCATCGGGATATTGCCTGCCATTACAATGCCTACATTCTTCGGTTGAATATTATCATCCAGTTGATAATGACGGATCCATTTCCGCAAGTTCTCCTTTTCCAAA
>JBBQOJ010000377.1:0-4216 GCA_038330815.1 Chitinophagales bacterium
AGGAAATGGCGAGGGTAATTAAATCATTTAAATTTTCAAAGCACACCACCCTTAATATGCAAAAAACAGACCGTTTGGTTACGGGTTACCTTGAATCACGGACGGTTCATTTTAAAGTGTTGTTATGGCAATACTGGAGCCTCACCGGTTTTAAAGTATTAATTACCGCCGGTATGCTGGTGATGGGGAGCATTTTATTGGTAAATCAGCAACTCAATATTGGACAGTTTATCGCTGCAGAAATTGTGATTTTGATGGTGATTACATCGGTGGAAAAACTGATAGTAAGTTTAGACAATGTGTATGATGTGTTAACCTCGGTGGAAAAATTAAGCAAGGTAACAGACAAGCCGATTGAAATAGATGGACACGTAATACTACCGAATGTTACTGATGGCTTATCAATTGACTTCAACAAGGTAACCTTTAATTATACCGAGCAAACAACCACGCCCCATCCAGTTATTGACAACATCAGTTTGTCTATCAAAAAAAATGAAAAAGTGTGTATCATGGGTAGGGGCGGCAGCGGTAAATCTACCCTGTTGCGGCTTTTAACAGGCGGATACAAAAATTTTACGGGAAGTTTGCTGGTCAATGATATCCCAGTTAATAACCTTGTCCTCCAAAGCCTGCGTGAACAAACCGGCATTTTGTTTAGCCAGCAGGATATCTTTGAAGGGACATTGCTTGAAAATATTACCATGGGCTGGCATGATATAACGGCAACGCATATCCTGGAAATTGCGGAAAGGATTGGATTAAAAAAATACATTACCGAATTGCCGGAAGGTTTCAGTACCCACCTCGAGCCGTCTGGAAAGAAAATGCCAAAAAAAATTATTCAGAAAATCTTATTGTTAAGGGCGTTGATTAACCATCCCAGCCTGGTAATGCTGGAAGAGCCGTTCGATGGAATAGAAGATGAGGTTCGCCATCATATCATCGATTACTTATTGCTGCAAACACCCCGTCAAACCATGCTGGTTATCAGCAACGACTACGAGTTTGCCGGTCGGTGCGACAAGGTAATTTTTATGCAGGATGGCCACATCAAAGCTTTTGGACACTGGAACGATATTCAACACCTTATAAAGCACTAGGCATGAATTATATTGAATGTAAAATTGAAGACCAGGTGCATCCCCAAAATCCCCTGCGTTCGTTCGATGCTATTTACCGGGTGCACAAAAAAAGCAAGGTAAGGTATTGGCTGATGGGTATATTAACTGGCCTTTTACTTATACTGTTTATACCGTGGACACAAAATATACGGGCCACCGGCAGTTTAACCACGCTCCGCCAGGAACAACGTCCCCAGCAATTAAATACCATCATCCCGGGTAAAGTGGCCAAATGGCACGTGAAGGAGGGGGATTTTGTACAAGCGGGAGATACCATCATGCAACTGGCAGAAATTAAAGACGACTACCTCGATCCCCAATTACTAAACCGTACCCAGGAGCAACTAACGGCAAAGGAGATGAGCGTAGAGGGGTACAGGAATAAAGTGATTACAGCGGAATCCCAGATGAGTGCCTTGTCGCAGGCCAGGGAATTCAAAATTTCGCAGGTAGAGAATAAGCTTCGTCAACAACGAATGAAAGTGCAGAGTGATAGTATGGATATGCTGGCGGCCAACAATGATTTCGCCATAGCAACAGCGCAGTTTCGGCGTCAGAAAAATATGTTTGATAGCGGACTGGTTTCGCTCACCCAATTGGAACAACGCAACATGAGTTTTCAAAATGCGTCGGCCAAAAAAACTGGAGCGGAAATTAAATTTCTTAACGCCAAACAAGAACTGGGCGTACTTCAGCTTGAGTTAAATGGTACGGTGCAGGATTACAATGAAAAAATTTCCAAAGCTGCTGGTGATCGCTTTCAGTCTATCTCACAAATTGCCACCGGCCAGGGGGATATTTCCAAACTGCAAAACCAGTATATGAATTATAATATCCGGAGCGGGTTGTATTTTATCACCTCGCCGCAAAGCGGGCAGGTAGTAAAAGCAATGAAGGCCGGTATAGGTGAAATTTTGAAGGAAGGGGAGATGATAGTTGAGATAGTGCCGGATAGTATCCAGTACGCAGTAGAATTGTATGTTCGGCCAATGGACCTGCCCCTGTTGGAACTCGGCCAAAAAATACGTTTTATGTTTGATGGATTTCCAGCCATCGTGTTTAGTGGCTGGCCCGAGGCCTCCTATGGCACATTCGGTGGAAAAATAGCCGCCATCGAAAGTTCAGTAAGTACCAATGGCATGTTCCGGATTTTGGTGGCAGAGGATACCAGTGACAAAAAATGGCCGCGGCAATTGAAAATGGGAACAGGTGCCCAGGGGATGGCCCTCCTGAAAGATGTACCCATTTGGTACGAACTGTGGCGAAACATCAATGGTTTTCCTCCCGATTATTATAAGCCTATTCAACAGGCAGGTGACAAACAAAAAAAATAAGCCGGAATGAAGTGGAAATATATCAGAACAGGAATACTGCCATTGGGACTTATGTTGGTATACCTGGGAGGCCGGGCGCAAAACATGCCATTTGATTCAGCTACGCTAAGCCCCGGGGCTTTTATAAATATTGTAAAAGCCTACCACCCGGTGGTAAAACAGGCAGATATCGGTGTGCTGAAGGCAGGTGCAGCCATTACCATGGCACGCGGTGGCTTTGATCCCTACGCTTATCTAAACAGTTCGCAGAAAACATTTGACGGAACTAACTATTACCTATACACAAACCCCGAATTAAAAATACCCACCTGGTACGGCATTGAAGTGAAGGCGGGCCTCGAGAACAACGGTGGACAATACCTTACACAGGAATCAACCGACGGTAAAACCAGTTACGTGGGAATATCTGTTCCCCTGGCAAAGAACCTGTTAATGGACAATCGGCGGGCAACATTGCAACAGGCAAAATTATTCAGGCAGGAAAGTGAACGCGAACGGGCGAATACCATTAACGATTTGTTGTTCAATGCCTATGACGAGTATTGGAACTGGGTGAAGGAATACCAGGTATACCAGGTGTTAACCAATGCTGTTGATATCAATTTACAACGTTACCGGCTGGTGCAAATTGGGTTTAGACAGGGAGACCGCCCGTCGATTGATACGGTGGAAGCCCTGGCCCAAATCCAAAACTTCCAGTTTCTTCAAAGCGAGGCGCTGGTGCGGTTTCAAAATGCCGGGGTGGCATTATCCGCCTTCCTGTGGATAAACGATACTACCTGGTACCAATTGCCCGACAGGATTGTACCGGATTCGTTATGGAATAAGGTAGCTATTCCTTCGCTGCCGATTGGTTTGCGCGATGATTTTATTTATGCAGCCCGCCTCAACCATCCTAAACTGGCAGTATTTAATTTTAAGTTGCAGGGACTGGAAGTTGAACGTAAATTAAAATTTCAATCCCTATTACCCCTCGTAAATGTAAGGGCCAATGTGCTGAGTAAGGGGTATGGTTTGGTAAAGGGAATGAACGCGGCGTACCTGGAGAATAATAATAAATTCGGCATTGAAATGGCCTTACCCTTACGGCTAAGTGAAGGACGGGGAGCCTACCGGATGGCGCGGTTAAAAATAAGCGAAACCAATTTTGAAAGAAACCTTCGAATGCAGGAAATTGAAAATAAGGTAACCGCCTACTACAATGAACTAACCGGGTTGCAACAACAGGTGAATATCTATGAACAGGCCTACCAAAACTACCTCACCCTTTTTCGCGGAGAAACCACGCGGTTCAACGCCGGCGAAAGCACCTTGTTTTTGTTAAACACGCGGGAAAATAAAGTGCTGGAAACACAACAAAAATTGGCGGAATTAAAAACTAAATTTTTTAAAACCCAGGCTGCTGTGCAATGGGCTGCCGGGCAGTTGCAATAACAGTAGTTACTACATCACATTATAGCCCTACCGGATGTTTAGAAAAGGTAATTGCTTTGTCGACGAATGGCTGTAAGCGGCCATTTAAGCCGCTGTTGTTTTCAACACTTTGCAAATGTTTACCCTATACGGGGTGCCAAATTCCCACGCCACCACCCTGCACTGCCAACGATAACAGGTGCGCCTTTGGCTGTCTTTTTGTAATAATTGGGAAAAGTGTTTATTATGGCAGAGAAATTAAGTTTTAAGGGACTGGTGGAAGTGTTTAAAAATTCATTTAAAGGTTTTGGTGAAGATAAGGTTACTAAGTTGAGTGGGTCACTG
>JBBQOJ010000378.1:0-4215 GCA_038330815.1 Chitinophagales bacterium
AAAGGATTTTTGGTATTTCGCAATGTAATGCTGCCTTCCATCGATCCGGTAAAACCCGTTGATGCAGTTTTCAAAGTAGAAAGAAAAAGCAAGAAGGAAAAAGAGCAGTCCATCGTGTACCTGATTGTAGCTAACAGGGGTGACATCCCGGAGGAAAAAGTAAAATCGTCGGATGCCGCCAGAACAGCAGGCATTACCGGTGTTGCGGGTGGAGGGCTTTTTTTAAACAGCATGTTACCGGCAGTAAGAAAGGGCGTGCATGAAAAAGGGGTGAGCGACCGGATGGAAGCCGTAAAGAAGGAAGAGAAAAAACTAGAAGGCTTGCGGGACGATTTGGCTGATATGGAAAAAAAGATGAAGAAGTTAGAGGAAGACATTGAATATAATAAAAAGGCCCAGGAAAAACAGGCAGCGGAAGTTACCCGTTTAAAAGCTCAACTTGAGGAACACCTGGCAAAAAATCCACTTGGTACCAACCTTTAATGCTTCTGCCTGTCACCATTTGTTTCATCAACCGGATCCGTTTATTTCAATTACAGCGTTGTTAACATAACTCCTGTGTTCATGTTTTCTTACATAGCCGAGTTGGTTGGTTAGCAGTTTCGTTTTGCCGATGTCAAATGCCGGGGTATTAAAATGATGATGGCCGTACACCCAATAGTTGATATCGCTGGTTTCAATATAGTTATGAAGCTCAATAGCGAACCCTTCCTGCAGGCGGCTGTTTTTGTATTTTGGCGGGTAGTGCTTCAAAGTAGGCACATGATGACTGACTACAATTTTTGGTGATCCGATCAACCGGGTAACTTCCTTTTTTATAAATTGCAGGGAGGCCTGGTGCAGTTCATTAAAATGCACAGGCAAAAATGGTCCACCCTGCCGACGGATGGCATAAAAATCAGCCAGTCCCCTTTGGAGTATCAATTCTTTGTTAGGCGAAATATGGCTCCACAGGGTACTGGCGATGATATTAATTCCCTTATAATGTAGGGTGTGGTTATTGATCAAAAATACATTTTCCCGAATTTCTTTATATAGCGGATCGGCAATGATAGTCATATCTCCGCCATAATATTCATGATTACCCGGCACCCAATACACGGCTTCGAAATTGGCGGCGACTTCATCGAAAAAAGCGTAGGTCCGGTGATCCAGTTGAAAGGGCAGGATGTCGCCTGCAAGTAGTAATAGCTCGCCTTGTGGAACCAGCTTGTTTTTAATAACGTACCGGTTGTTTTCTTCAAATTCGAGGTGCAGGTCGGAGCAGTATTGAATTTTCATAGTATTGTTAACGCAGGGATTATTTATCCAGGCTTTACAATGTTACTCCCAGCATAGCAAATTAAAACCACTATGGCAAATAGGTATTGCCATGTAACCCTTTATTTTACCCGGGAAAATACTAGCGTTTTTGTTCCTCTTCGGCAATTTTATATGCCCATGGCCCATTACCCACAATCAGGAAGTAAATAAGTAAAATTAATACAATGATGGAAAGAAAGAGTTCTGAATAAGGGCGCAACATATCTCCCCTTGTATTAACCATAGTAACTGCCACCATTAATACCGGCAACTGGATCAGGGCGGCAAACCTGGTGAATAAACCGATGGTAATTAGTATTCCCCCAATAATGTGGGCAAAAACCACGTAGTGGCCCAACAGTATAAACATAAAGGAATCAAACTCCACATTAATAGGCATCATACCGAGTAAGGTGCCCATGTTTTGCAGGAAGTCGACGCCCTTATAGCAAAGAAAAATACCAAGGGTGATACGGATAATATCCAGCCATTTAGGATGGTGGGTATCACCCCAGTGTTCAATTCGATGGAGGAGATTCATATAAAAATGTTTAAAGTAAAAAATACATTGGTGTTGATATCATCGAATTGCAACGTATAGTTGCCCAAACCGGAATTAAGTATTACGGCCTGGCAACTTGTAGTTGCCGGAGATGATGGGGCAGGAATAATAGAAACATTTTCCGGGGGTAGTAAAGGACTAGGTAATAATGCGTTACGAAAAATACTAATCATTTCCCTCCAGGTGTAGTTTCTGATGATGGGCGCCGGCAGCGATGTGCATTGCAAAACCTACAATGGCGGTATCTTTTAATAAATTCACCAGGGCAATTTGTTTCATTTCCTTATCCCCTGCATTCAGGTAATTGGGTACATGAACACTTACTATAAAGATGACTAATAAAATTGCCAGTACATACCCCGAGAGTTTTACGAGTTTGTTAGTTAAAAAGGAAAGGGCAACCAGGATGAAGGCTGCTCCAACAACATATACCCAGAGTATACCCCCCGGCATAAAAGAAGGCACAAACACCAGCAGATCGTAGGGATGCAGGAAATGAAATACGCCAAACGCAAATAAAACAATGCACAACAGGTAGATCGCAATACGGGATACGAGGTGATACTGTTTCATGATATAGCGTTTTAGAGTAAAAAGTTACAACAAATACGAGCCGATTGCAACCCTTTTACCCGGTTTTTTTAAATACTATTATGATGGTTTGTGATTTTATTATTTTAAAACTTCGGTGTGATCGTTGAAATTAGGAACGTGTAGAATTTTCTACTCACCGCTCTTGCTCTTTTACTTGAAAAAGGTTGGCATAATTTTTTGGATTATAACCCTAAAGGGTATTTATCTGCGAAATATATTTAAACAGTCTACAATACCCCGTTTGAATAATTTTTTAACCAAGACAATAATAAAATTTAACGTATGACAACAGTTAATAAACTCATGATTGGTATAGCAGCAGGTGCTATACTAGGTGTTTTGTATGCTCCTGATAAAGGGTCGGTTACCAGGAGAAAATTGAACAGGATTGGCAATGATTTAAGTGATCGATTTCATGAAATCAAGGATTCTATCCATGATAAATTAGATGAGCTTAAGGATGATGCGGGTGACAAAGCCTACCAGGAAATTGTAATTGTAGAGGAGCCGGTACCGGTTGTATCAAGTACATGGCAATCTTAGTATTGCCCGGCTTTAGGGCGATTAACTAGGAATCGCCATATCACTAAAATATTCCAGGTGTTGATGCCTGGAATATTTTTGGTTTTCGTATTATCAAAAGGTAACTACAAAACATTCACTCCGTTATAGTGGAGGTATCACCCTATTGTTATACACACCCATTGGCAGTAGCCAGTTAGGTTAGGTAAAGCGTTTAAACAATTATTTATTGTGCCGACGCCAGATTTCATAAATTTTATCTCCTTTTGAACTGAGGCCACTATGGTGCCATTCACCGTTTTCCAATTTTCCATCAAAACTAAGTGATGCGCCTACCCGGCTGCTATCCCTGGAAAAAAATTCGATATGCTCTATATATTTACCATTGGCAAATTCATACCTGCCACCACCAGTTCCTGAAAACTGTTTAGTTCCGGGATCAATGGCTGCCCATTGAAAGCGGGTTCCGGAAAGAATTTTAATTGTTTTACGGGTACCAGTGCGGTGTATCGGAACAATGTTACCCTCTTGCATCCGTGCGCTAATAGACCATACGCCTGCAAGTGGCGCCGCGCCATCATCTATCTTTTTAAAGCGGATTGTTTCACCATTGTTTTCAATTGATAATCCCTCTTTTACCTGTGTAAAATTGTAAGCAACTGATTGCCCGATTCTTTCTTTATCCCCTGTATCAAATTCATATACGATGTTAAGTTTGTTTTCATTGAGTGAATAAGTACCCCCACGCGTTTCAGTAAACTTTTTGCCAGCGTTGCTGTAGCATGTATAGGTAGCGTACCCATCGATGAAAAGCAATACATGCTGGTCATCACCATTTTGGTAGATCCAGGCGCCGCTTAACTGGTCCGCAATGCCATCACCGTTTTGGAGGCAACGGGTAGATACTAAAGTTACCAGCATCGCCAGGCAACCAAGGCAGGTGGAAAATAGCTTCATACAACAGTATTTAATTTTGTAAAAATAGGGAGTTATCGGGTAAATAGCTGCAGTGGGAACTTAAATGCCAGCCAATAAAAATCGGCTATCGCCAGGTCTGCTTTCAAGGAGCGCCAACAATGACTTTCGATAGGAGAAATTGATGGTTCCCATCGTCTAATTGCACATTTCATATCCTTTTGGCTAAATTGCCGGCATACTGTTAAGTTGCTGCCTTATAAACTACTTACTATCAGGTGACCCTTTCATGATACCATAGAAAGGAGGTGCTTAATAAA
>JBBQOJ010000379.1:0-4210 GCA_038330815.1 Chitinophagales bacterium
ACCTACATGCAAAATTATCTAAACGAATTTTGTTATAAATTTAATCGAAGAAAACATGGTAGAAAGTTATTTCATAGCTTCCTCAATGTGGCAACTTCTTACTCATGGTATGCTCATTGCACCTAAAAGCGGATAGTCATTCATCGGTCCTTTACAAACATCCAGCGAAGCGCCCATATCCAGGTAGCGGTGCAACTGTGCCACATCGTTCGATGGCAGGCGGTTTATGAACCGGTAATCTTTCCTTGCAGCCTCGTTGTCGAAACTGCCGAGGCTTTGCAACACCATGTTTTTAGGGAACATCGCGTGCACTTTAGGCAACATGTATTCGTTCCACTCCCCGAGTCCTTTGCTTTCAATGGTATTCATTTCATTCCATAATTCCCAGCCAAAAATGGCGGGATGGTCGCCAAATTTTTTTCGGAGCATTTCAAGCCGGTCCAGGTAAGCATGGCGTCCCTTTTCGGTATTGATGTACTCATCCATATTTTCAAAAGGGCCGCCATTATCCTTGTGATATTGCGATTTAGTGAAGAAACTCTTTTCCGGTTTAATGGTGCGGAAACTCTCAATACACAACTTGATCTTAATATTATATTTTTCAGCATACGCGAGAATCCGATCCAGGTTTTCCAGGTTGGCTTCATTAATTTTGCCGTATTCAGTTTCTATTTCATGGGCCGGAAAATTCAACCAGATACGTGCGTAGTTTCCCCTGTTTTCCGACAATTTTCTGAAATAGGATTCCATCACCTCCATGTCTTTGGCCCAACATAAATTGGCACCGATCGGGATAAATGGGTCGCCATTGGTCAGCTCAAAATAGAACGGGTTTTGACTGCTAACTTTCACAAAAGAATGTTGAAAGGATTGGTTGTTTTTAACTGGCTGGGCATTCAGCAAAAGCTGTAAAGCAATTGAAAATAGCAGCAAGAAAGAAGTTTTATTTTGCATAATCTAAAATATAGGTTTGAATTTATTTGTTTCAGGCAAAAGCCTTTCCCGGTTGTGTTACCTGATGTGCAATTGTTCTTTTTAAGTTGTGCTTCGCAACCATTACCTGTTTCATAACGTCAATAATTCCCAATGCATTAAGGCCGGCATAGCGTACCTGAACAGCATTGATTGATGGTTTGAGTAATTGATTATTATTATTAGATGATCGGGGCATAATAATTTTATCAGGGTGTCATGCCCAATGCTTTTATATAACCCTCATCTTTAATGCAGTTACGAAAGGCTACCTGTTGTATGAACCCGTTAAAGGCAGCTTTGGCCAGCTCCTGGCTGGGCCTGTTTTTTCGGATCATTTCAAAATTACTTCTGTCGGATTGGGCATAATCCACTACTAATTGCCAATTGACAGGTACCTCCATGTAAACCATGCTGTTCTGCTTTGCATTCGTTCTCATTTTTTTATAAGGCCAGTAGGTCCATCCAATGTTTAACCTGTCTAAAAGGCGGCGAAAACCTGCAATCCATGGATCCGGCTCATGGCCGGTTTCGCCCATATAAAAGGGTAAATTAAATTTAGTGCGATAATCTAAAAAATCCTGTATCCCTGCTTCCGTGGTATCACAGTGATAGCGGTGGCAGGTAAACATGATATTATCATCGAATTTCCAGTCGGTGAAAATGGAATAATCCTGTCCCCATTTGGAACCACTTAACATTACGATGTGGTTTTTATCTGCCGTACGAATAACCTTTGTAACACGCCGCAGCAGTGTGTCCAGTTGCCTATTCAGCCGCGCCGTGTCTTCCTTAAAAAACGAAGAGGCAATGGGTTCATTGATTACATCGTAGGCCAGTACGGTGGTATTGTTGACAAAATGTTTCGCCATTTCTTTCCATATATCACAAAATTGCTGTTTATGTTGCTCCGTTTCAAACAGCCAGGGATAGCCGTAGCTGTCATCTATATTAATGCCTGTTTGCCCCCCCGGGGCAACATGCATATCTAAAATTACATACATACCTGCCTCCTCGCACCAGCTAATAACCGAATCGAGCAAGGCGTAGCCGTGTTGTTTGGAGGCATAACCCATAAAAGGTTCATTCGTAAGCAGTTTATAATGAAATGGCAGCCGTATGGTGTTCATGCCTGTTTTGGCGATATAGCTGATGTCGTCTTTTGTTACATATTGCTGTTGAAACTTTCGCCAGAATTGATCAGTAAAAGCTTCCCCCACCATTTCCCTGAAAACCTCGTCCATTTGCCGGTAGGAACTGGCGGAATTTTTTAAACCCATCAGGTAACCTTCTGCATTTAACCAGTTACCCAGGTTGGTACCTTTTATGTGCAACATTTTTCCATCGGGCATCACTAAATTTTGACCATCTACCCTCACAAAACCTTTTTTGGTTTTATCAATATTGGTAAAAGCGAAAATAATAACTGACAGTAAAATAATACCTGGAATAATTAATCTCTTCATAATTAAATTTTAAAAGTTACCGACAACGTATTGGTGTTAATAAATAGTAATACTAAATAAAGCCTATTAGCGATGCACTGTTATCTTCAAAATATTTCACCATGTTCTAATAAACGGCGTACCACAGGTGTATAGTTAATGTCCCCTATATTTTGTTTCTTTTCTTTTGCACGTTTGTCTTGATCGGTTAGACTGGTGAAATATTTTATTGATGATGTATGTTTTTGCAACTACTTGCCTGAATATAATAAGTGATTTATTAGATTTTGTTTATTCCCGGTCATTCATCACCGCTGATTTTTCCGCAATAAAAACTGGAGAACTGCATAATAGAAATCATTTTATCAGGGGGTTTACCTTTTTACAGTTAAATAATACCATACCGTTACATTGTTACCGAGGTTGAGCGTCACCTTTCCTTTTTTAACCGGCATCAATAATGTTGTTAATGGGTTTCCACCTCCGTCCAGCGGTTCTACAACAACCTTCTTTGCGTTGATCAAACCAGACAGGGTTATTTCCCCGTTTACAACTTCAATAGTAGTTGGCCTGCGTCCCTTTTCGAGAAGCCGGGTTTGGCCAATGGTCCATTTCATGCCCGTCATTCCTGCCCTTGCCGTGGCAACCAGTAATATTTTTTCGGCCATAGCAATGGGCTTGTTGTCCAGTGAGGTGAGGGTAATGGAGGCAAAATCGTTTTTCACATCCACTTTAAGGTGCTTTAATTTAGAAGTCACCACAGGCAAAAAACCGATGAGTGCTTCACTTTTTGCGGAAGCTATTTCAATAAAACTTTTATCCTCAATGTTGTGCCAGGTTATTTCCCCGGTTTCAGCATTAATTTGGGTGGTGTCTTTTACTCCAGGATAATCGGTGATTTTTCGGTTAAAAGAAGCAATCCTGGTTTTTTGAATGAGCGGTATCAGCGGCGAAAACCCTTTGGTGAAAAAGGGCATAATGGAGGAAGTATCCCGGATCCCTTCAATAACTTCATTTTCCGTATACCCTCTCAACACGGTAGATTCGGATGGTTTTAAGTCGTTGCGTAAAAACATCAAACCCGAAGCGGCCATATTGGCCATGCGGATAGGGTCTGCTGCCAGGTCTAAACCACCTGGCATAAAAGTATTCCACAGGTCGGGAGAAACATGCGCCAGGGCAAAATAAAAAATGCCGTCCCAATCCTGTAAAGCAGCATAGGCTGCTATAATGGGCACGCCTTCGCAATAATAATCATTATAACTCCCATTATTGATTTCAGAAACGGTAAAGGGTTTGCCTTCCACAGCCGATCTAGCTAATTTAACAGGGTTGGAGATTTTAGGAACAGTTACCATCGGCAGGTTATCTTTTCGGCCATAACGCTCTTTACCGGTTTTTTTGTCAGTGGAATTTCCATAAATATGCCAGTAAGCATGCCCGTCAACATAATCCAATAAAGAGGTATTGGAAAGTAACGCATAACCGCTTTTAAATTGGTTGTGATCACTATTGGCCGCTATCATTGATTTTACGCCCACCTGGTTTTTCAGGTAATTATACATCCCCGTAAAAAAATCCCTTTCCGTATGAATAATAAATTTCGCCTCGGTGTGGAACCGGAACTCAGATGCCTTGGCGAATGCTGAAGGAAGGAGGCGTGGTATTGTAGCACCCATCTTTACGCCAGCCTCCTTTGAAATTACTTCCAAATCTGAATGCGTTAATTGCGCTTTCAGCCACTTGTTGTATTTACTGGTTAATTCGTGTGCATAATACGGGGGGACATTCGA
>JBBQOJ010000380.1:0-4201 GCA_038330815.1 Chitinophagales bacterium
TTATTTTAAAATTATCATCAACAATGAGCACAATGATCCACTGTTGGTAACAGGCTCCAGCTATTACGCCGGGCAAACCGATACAACCGCCACCATTTATCATCAAAATCCTGCAACGAGGGTAACCCAACTCGACAGCAATAAAATTTCTTATGTACAAGTAAACCAGGCTGCCCGGTACCCTTTTACCAAAGTATCAATGAAGGTAAGCGGGCCTCCCTTCTATAACCGGGTGGCGGAACTGCGGTTGGTAACCACTGGTAGTACAGCTGCCTCCGGCCAATTGCTTGCACGTTATAACATCGCCTCCAATAGCCCGTTGTGGTTTGAAGTGCCTCGTACCAGTGCAAGTGCATTTAACCTGCTAATTTACAATGAAGACAATCCGCCTTTACGCCTGTTGGAGGTAACTACCCACCAGGAAAAAGTGTTGATCATTGCCTACCTTGAAAAAGGTAACAATTATCGCCTGGTATTTGGCGATTCGCTTACCGGGTTTGCCAACTACGACCTGGATGCTTTTAAAGACAGTATACAAATAGTGCAGCCGATTTCTTACAAGAATATATATGCCGTGGCCAATGCAGCTACTGGCAAAGGCAGGGGTAACCAACAAAACTGGATCTGGCCTGCTATCCTTGTAGCAGGACTGGCGATGGGTTTTTTGGTTTACCGGCTTAGCAGGGAGCTTCCCGGGAAAACCAGGTAAGCTACAATATCTTTGCAAGATGATTATCTACAACGTTACCATAAAAATTCATTCCGTTATTCACCACGACTGGCTTGCCTGGCTAAAAGAAGTACACTTGCCGGCAATGTTACAAACAGGTTGCTTTACTGATGCCCGTATTTTAAGGTTGTTGGAAACAGATGATACCGAAGGGCCAACCTATGCAATTCAATACCATGCAGAAAGTAAGGCCTTGTATAATCAATACCTGGAAAAGTTCGCCGCTGAAATGCGCCAGCAATCCTATAACCGCTGGGGGGATCAATTCATTGCTTTTCGTTCGGTTTTATCAGTTGTTAACTAAATGTGCAAAATAAAAAAAAGTCATTTGTAAAATCCAAAACATCGCTATATTCTGTTCAAATCCGCTACCCATGCGGATTTGGCGCAAACATTGCCTGGAATCCTTTACTGTATTGACTTCTATGGAATAGTCCTTTTTATTTATTGCAATTGAGCAAACCGCCTGATGTGCCAAAATCCTTATTCCTTGCGGATTTCAGCGATTTCCCCCTCATAAAAAAGAGAGAAAAAATTTTCTCGCAATTAAAAACCGGCTATATTTGTTACAGTATTAAATTTCAAAAAAATAAATTATGAACAAAGCAGAATTAATCGCAAAAATTGCTGATGATGCAGGCATTACAAAAACACAAGCCAATGCAACTTTAGACTCTTTTGTTGAAGCAGTTACAAAAACCTTGAAGGGTAATGGCAAAGTTACCTTAGTAGGTTTCGGAACTTTCTCCGTATCTAAAAGGGCAGCACGTAACGGACGCAATCCACAAACCGGCGCTGTTATTAAAATCAAAGCTAAGAAAGTAGCAAAATTCAAAGCTGGCAAAGAATTATCAGCGAAATTGTAATGATTGCCTAACCACATTAAAAAAAGCAAGACGTATATGCATGTCTTGCTTTTTTATCTCAATCAATTTTCATTTCTAAATATAATAACATGGGACGCGGAGACATTAAAACAAAAAAAGGCAAAATTGCCAATGGGTCATTTGGTAAATCAAGACCAGCAAAACCAGCAAAAAAAGCAGTGGTGGAAAAAAAACCAGCATAAGTAAATGGTTGATAAGTTGACGACCAACAGTTCAACTTATCAACCATTTACTTAACTACCCTGCACCACTACCCCTTTTTTCTCCTGTACAATCAAGGAGCTAGTCTTTCTATTTTCCAGCCATCTTCTTCCTGTAAAGTATATTGTAACCGGTCGTGCAACCTGTTTGATCTTCCCTGCCAAAATTCCAGCAACGAAGGTGTTACCCGGTAGCCTCCCCAATGGCGGGGCCTTGGTATTGCTATATTGTCAAATTGCTTTGTATACTTCACTAGATTTTCTTCAATCACTACCCGGCTTTCAATAACGGTACTCTGCGAAGAAGCCCAGGCGCCAATCCTGCTACCTGGCGGCCTTGACGAAAAGTAAGCATCACTCTCTTCGCCACTGACCTTTTCAACCGTTCCTACAATCTTTACCTGCCGCTCGAGTTCCTTCCAGAAAAACACCATGCAAACCTGGGGATTGTGGGCCATTTCATTACCCTTGTTGCTGGTGTAATTGGTATAAAAAACAAAACCATTTTCATCATACCCTTTTAATAACACTATCCTTGCTGAAGGTTTGCCTTCCAGCGTTGCGGTTGCCAGGGTAAATGCATTTACTTCTTCTATTTCACTGTTAATGGCATCCTGCCACCATTTTCCGAACTGGGTATACGGGTCTGCTTCAACGGCTGTTTCCAATAGGGTTTGAAGCATGTAGTCTTTTCTTATAGCTGCGATACTTTTCATATTAAAATAATTTAATGGCAAAATTCCTCTAATTGCAGTACATAAAAAAAAGTATCTGTATCATAGCAAAAAAATCCAATGGGTGGTAGCAGTTGATTGATTTGTATCGCATCTTTATTGCCGTAAACATCTACGCTTATAACGATCATTAAGAATGTTGTAAAGCAATACGCTGTTTCAGTAAGAAAAATAGCGTCGTAATAAAATGCCTTTTCATCGTATTATTAAAATGTAGCAGGATGTCATGCGGCTATCAACAACCCAACACCAATTGTGCTATGCCTGCAAGTACCAGGTGGTATCGTAGCTACCAGGTATAACCTTTTTTTGTGAGGTGAGGTCGTATCATGGAAGTGGATATAAATAATGAAAGCAGCTGTCAACCGCCTACAATTTTCCCTCCTTTTCAAGTGCCGCCAGCATACTTTCCAACGCTGCCATTCGACTTACCTGCTGCTGAAGCAGGAGGTTTTTCGAAGTCAATTCCTGTAACCGAAATTCCAACTCCGAAAGCTGGGATTGGGCCTTCGTATACGCTTGCTGCACACGCTCCAGCTCCTGTGCCAAACTAACAGTATCCCCTACCTGCTGTTTGGTTGGTTGGGCAAACTCAGTGCCGGCCACCTGTTGGCGTAAACCCGACATATATTTTTGCAGGTTGGCCAATTCCATTAACTGGTTATCCTGCTTGCTCCTGTTTTCGCTGGCCTCCGATAGCATGCTTTGTAACATCCCGATCTCTTTATCCCGGTTGCCGATAATGCTGGCAAATTCTTCCAGGCGTTCCTGTTGGCTTTTATTGGCTGCCATCAATTGCCTGAAAGAAGTTAGTAAATCAATTTGATCGGGGTTCATATGGTGATATTATATTGGCAAGGTTGCTACCTGTGGTGATGATAAAATTAATCAATTTGGAGCAGGGCGATATTAATTGCGGTACTATTGTTCCATTAAAAAAGCTCCCGGTATTACCAGAAGCCTTCCTTATTTTAATTCAATATCGTTTAGTTAGTAAAATATCAAGTGGCGGGTGGGAACGGTTCACAGCTGAAGATCAAGGTTGGCATCCCAACCAACCATGGCTAAAGCGCTGTGTTTTTTAATTACTGGTTTAATTTATCCTTTAACCAGGGTACCCACTTTTTCTCCGGTAACTACCCTCAGCAAATTGCCTGGCGTATTCATATCAAAAACGATAATAGGCAATTCATTTTCCATACACAAAGTAAAGGCGGTCATATCCATCACCTTCAGATTTTTGCTGATACATTCATTGAAAGTGATATGATTATACTTGGTAGCAGTAGCATCAAGTTCGGGATCAGCCGAGTAAATACCATCTACCCTGGTTCCTTTTAAAATAACTTCTGCCTGTATTTCTACCGCTCTTAAAGAACCGGCAGTATCTGTGGTGAAATACGGATTACCGGTGCCGGCGCCAAATATCACTACCCTTCCTTTTTCGAGGTGCCGCATAGCCCTGCGGCGTATATAGGGCTCGGCTATCTGTTCCATTTTGATGGCGCTTTGAAGCCTTGTATATACGCCGGCTTTCTCTAACCCACTTTGCAGCGCCATACCATTAATTACAGTGGCCAACATACCCATATAGTCGCCCTGTGCCCTTTCAATGCCGGTTTCTGCTTCATTCATACCACGGTAAATATT
>JBBQOJ010000381.1:0-4196 GCA_038330815.1 Chitinophagales bacterium
GGGTAACACCACTTTATTTTTTCCCGGCTGCTTTAGCTGGCGATATAAACAAACAACCAATTTATGAAACAAAAGATATCGACTTTTTTTTGCCTCCTGCTTGTTACGCTGGTGGCCCATTCAAAAAGCTGGGTACTGGCAGACAGCCGCCTGCAGGTTAGTTTTAATGATGCCACCGCCTTACTAACCATCACGGACAAACGCGTAAATAAAGTGTGGCAACAGGCGGTGTACCAAGAGTTGTACAAGGTTCGCAAAACAACCCAACAGGGGAATGTGCTCCAGGTCTCTATGTCCGGAAAATTCGACTTCAACCTAATCATCACCCTCACACCTTCCTCCGCATTGGAAATTCAACTGGTGGCGGAGGCTACTGTACCCATGCAGGAATTTGCTTTTCCGTCCGCCTTTACTACGCCTGGTAAAAACCATTATCTCCTTTATACCGATGGTGGCGGCTTTTTGTTGCCGGCAGATGATACTGAATATCCCTTGGGCAATGGTAGGACCTATTTTTGTGGGGGAGGTACTTCCATGGCTTGGATGGGCATTACGGATGACCGGTTTGCAACTGGCTACATGGCGATTTTGGAAACATCTTATGATGCCGCTTTAAGAACAAAAAGAGAAAACGGCCTGGTTACCTTTTCACCCGTATGGTTATCCTCCAAAGAGCAATTCGGCTACAACCGAAAGGTTATTTATCATTTTTTCGACAAGGGTGGCTATGTGGCCCAGGCGAAGAAATATCGGGAGTTTGCCTGGAAGAAGAATAAGGTGATCACGTTGAAGCAGAACGAGCAAAAAACACCTTCCCTCGCTAAAATGATCGGCGCAGTGCATTTGTATGTGTGGGACAATGCCCGCAATGTCAGTTTTGCCAAAGAGCTCAGGGATTCCGGCATTAACAAAGCGCTGTTTTTATGGGATGCCAACCATACGCCCTACCCGGCTATGGGCTTTGACACTCAGTTGAAGGAATTAGGGTATGCAACCGGCGCTTATGAATTGTTTACCGACCTAAAACTGAGAGATACCAGTTACCGTTTGCCAGATACCACCGGCCCCCTGCGTTTTGCACGCACCAGTTATCCCGGCCAGTTTTACGATCTCGCGATTAAAAAAAAGGATGGTAAAACCACCTTTAATCAATTTGGACATACCAGTAATCCCATCGCCATCCGGCCCGAAATGACCAAGCGCATTGATCGCGAATTAAGGGAATTTCCGCATGAAACCTATTTTTTAGATGTATACCAGGCCAATGGATTATTTGAATGTTACTCCGAAAAATATCCGTTAACGCGCCAGCAATTTGCCGAAGCCGTAATTGAAAACCACCAGATGATAACCGAGAAATATGGTCAGTACCTGGGAGGAGAGTGGGGTGCCGATTTCCTTGGGTCACATAGCGTATATAATCATGGAATGATGACCTTGCAGCGCACCTGGTTTAATTCCGATATACAAAAGAAGGGTACTATTTACTGGTACGGCGACTGGAGGAGTAATCCGCGTCCAACCCAGATGTTGGGTACCAGGGTGGCACCGGATACCTACCTCAAATACTCCATTAATGAATATACCCGGGTTCCCCTGTACGACCTGGTTTACCATGATGCCATCGTAAGTTCGTGGCGTTGGGAAGATGGCAATCACCATACGCCGGAGATATGGTGGAAAAAAGACCTTTTCAATATCCTGTATGGCAACGCTCCCTTATGGAACCTTGATCGTGATCGATGGGAGGCCTATAAAAACACCTTTATCAAAAGCTATAAGGAAGTATGTCCATGGTTGCAACAAATTGGCTATGATGAATTGGTTTCGCACCGCTTTGTAACGGCAGACCATAAAGTGCAGGAATCCGTTTTTTCATCCGGCAAAACTGCCCTAGTTAATTTTGGGGATAGTTCCTATACCTACAAAAAAAATACCATTCAACCGAGGGGCTTTTTACTATTGTAAGCGGCAACAGCCACAATAAAAACAGTTAATGGAAAGGTTAATTAATTTCGTGTAATCATAACCACAAAAACACTGCACCAGGGTTAGTTTAAAAAGACAGTGCAGCTCACTAATTAAAAGTTGAATAATGAAAAAAAAGATATTTTTTGTAGCAGCCGCCCTTTTTTTTATGGGTGGAATGGCATTCCTATCTTCATTTACCACCGGCAGGCAGGTGCCTTATCCTTTCCAGAACCCTTCCCTTCCCATGGAAGAGAGGGTAAATAACCTGGTGTCCCTGCTTACCCTGGATGAGAAAATTGGCCAAATGGTAAATAATGCCCCTGCAATACCACGGTTAGGCATACCCGCTTATAACTGGTGGAACGAAACCCTGCATGGCGTGGCACGCAGTCCGTACCATGTTACGTCCTACCCGCAGGCCATCGGGATGGCGGCCACCTGGGATACCGCTTCCCTGCATACCATGGCGGATTATAGCGCTACCGAGGGCCGCGCTATTTTTAATGATTCCAGGCGAAAGGGGAAAACAGGCATCTATCTTGGGCTTACCTACTGGACGCCCAACATCAATATATTTCGTGACCCACGGTGGGGAAGGGGGCAGGAAACGTATGGCGAAGATCCTTACCTCACCGGTACACTTGGAAAGGCTTTTGTAAGAGGCCTGGAGGGGGATCATCCAAAATACCTGAAAGCATCAGCCTGTGCCAAACACTTTGCCGTACACAGCGGGCCCGAATGGAACCGCAGCACATTCAATGCCGTAGTAGCTGATTTTGATCTTTGGGATACGTATTTGCCTGCCTTCCGCGATTTAATTGTGGATGCAAAAGTAAGTGGCGTAATGTGTGCCTACAATGCCTTTGATGGCCAACCCTGTTGTGGTAGCGATCAATTGATGAATAACATTTTAAGGAACGATTGGAAGTTTACCGGCTATGTAACATCCGACTGTGGCGGCATCGGCCATTTTTGGCGTACACATAAAACACATGCCACCCCGGAGGCCGCTGCCGCCGATGCCGTATTGCATGGCACTGATTGTGAATGTTCCGGCAGCCCCACCTACAGGGCATTGTCAAAAGCAATCAAAGACGGGTTACTTACCGAACAACAAATTGAT
This sequence comes from Chitinophagales bacterium, assembly GCA_038330815.1. Classification (GTDB taxonomy): domain Bacteria; phylum Bacteroidota; class Bacteroidia; order Chitinophagales; family Chitinophagaceae; genus Ferruginibacter. The sequence goes on from JBBQOJ010000381.1 coordinate 3,095, forward strand.
ATTTCCCTGAAGCGGTTGTTTACGATCCGGATGCGACTGGGTATGTTTGATCCCGGGGAACTGGTTCCTTTTTCAACAATTGGGTTGGATAAGCTGGAAGCTGCTCCGCATAAAGCACATGCGCTTAAAATGGCCAGGCAGTCGATGGTATTACTAAAAAACGAGCAACAGGTACTGCCACTGAGCAAATCCAAAAGGATTGCAGTAGTTGGTCCCAATGCGGATGACAAATCGGTATTGCTGGCTAACTATTACGGTTATCCGAGCAAAATAGTGACCGTACTGGAGGCCATTCAACAAAAACTGGGTACACCGGTTATGTACGAAATGGGTACCAATATTACCGATAACAAGGTATTCAAAACAGCCTATAAAAGTGCCTGGTTTAGTCAAAATGGCCAGCAAGGTTTTGAAGCGGAATATTTCCAGAATACCAAACTGGAGGGTAAGCCTTTGTTGGTGCGCCAGGAAAAGAAAATTGATCACCAGTGGGGCGATGGTGAGCAGATCAGTGAAAAAATTATTGCCCGCAATATGTCGGTAAGGTGGAGTACCACTTTTACGCCCCAGGCAACGGGTGAAGTGAGCTTCGATTTAAAAGGGGATGACCGCTGCCGCCTTTTTATAGATGGGGAGAAACAAATTGAAACGGATATTAAGAATGCCTATTACACCTTAAAGGCCATGGAAGGAAAGCAATACAAACTGGTGATTGAATACTGGCAAAGCGCTGACAATGCCGAAGTGAAATTTGACATGGGTAGTTTCGAAATAGCGACCCCTGAAGCAATCGCGGCCAGGGTGAAATCGGCGGATGCGATCATCTATGTAGGCGGCATTTCTGCCAAACTGGAAGGCGAGGATATGCCCGTGTCAATACCAGGTTTTAAAGGGGGAGACCGCACCAATATTGAATTACCCGCTGTTCAAACTGCCCTGCTGAAAGCATTAAAGGCAACCGGTAAACCGGTGATCTTTGTAAACATGTCGGGCAGCGCCATTGGTTTTGAGTGGGAAGCTGCCAATATTCCGGCCATCCTTCAGGCATGGTACGGCGGACAGGCAGGCGGCGAAGCCATCGCCGACGTATTGTTTGGGGATT
>JBBQOJ010000382.1:0-4174 GCA_038330815.1 Chitinophagales bacterium
GAAGAAAGCTGGCAGCCACTTACAAACAACAAAACAAACTGGCTTACGGATCTATGGGAATACAGATAACAGAAGAACGCATCAACCTCTTTAACCAGCGCAACAATGGAGCCGTTAACATTGAAGACCTCTGCGACGAAAACAACAAACCCATCGGCACAAGAGTAGCCGTGTCAGTCATTATTCAACCATAATACCACTTATATGCTTACAGCAATTATTATTGACGATGAAACGAGCAGCCGCAATTCCTTAAAACAAAAGCTTACCAACCACTGCCAGGATATAAACATCATAGGTGAATGCGAAAATGGCGAAGCCGGTATCAAAATGCTGACATCTAAAAAACCAGATATTGTTTTTTTAGATGTAGAAATGCCCCGCATGAATGGTTTCTCTATGTTGCAGCAGTTGCACAACAAAAATTTTGAAGTGATCTTCGTAACTGCTTACGACCACTATGCCATTAAGGCCATTAAATTTAGTGCGTTGGACTACCTCGTAAAACCAGTTGCCATAGAAGACCTGAAGCTGGCCCTTGACAAAGCAAGCCAAAAAAGACAACACGCCGATGGTAACAAGCGGCTGGAGCTTTTATTACAAAACCTACTCACGGAAAAAAGCGAATTGCAACGCATAGCCATCCCTTCTATGGAAGGATTGCAATTTGTAGAAACAGGCCATATCATTTACCTGGAAGCTAACAGTAATTACACCTGTTTTTATCTTACAAATGGCACCAAACTCACCGTTGCCAAAACCTTAAAAGACTTTGAAGAATTGTTGCCGTCTTCTATTTTTATGCGCATTCATCATTCTTACATCATTAATAAAAACCTGGTAAAAAAATACATCAGAGGCGAGGGTGGGCAGGTAATGATGATTAATGATACCGTGCTGGACGTGGCCCGAAGAAAAAAAGAAGAGTTTATGAGGGTAATGGGGCATTAGTCAACAAAATTACCAGTTATATCCCTCCTTTTTTTGCAGCATCTGAAAGTCTACCCTGGATATCATTATGACATTTAAATCTTTTTGTACTAATAACGATAAGATTTTGCGAATATCCTCTTTGTTTTAAAGTGTCTTTAAGTTGAAGGTAAAAATCCCTGGTAGGATGGTCTTGAATTGATTTTTTAATGGTACCATCTTGCTTCCTCTTCTTCCAATAAGCGAAGGCCTGCACGTATAACCTTACTGGCATTCTTAAACCGACCTGTGAACACTTTTTCGCCGACAAAGTCTGCAAAATGGTTCCCGGGAGATATAGAAGCATTTCGTCCCATGATTTTAAAACTCAGATTAGGTTATCCAAAATTGGTAATTCGAAGTGCTGTCTCTTAAAATTTAAGCTAAAAATCCCCGCTAACTGATATTTATTTGCAGTTATTACGAAGCCACATATACTTCAAATACGGGGCTAAATAAATATAGTTTGCCGGTAGTTAATTCCCGGCACTTAAATCGTTTGCGCACTTTCTCTTCTTTCTGAAACTGGCGCCCACCTTTAATGGTAAACAGGGCGCCCTGCGGCAGGGCCTCCACCAGGGCAGTACCCTCTTTCTTAATATCGTATTGATGTAATACCCTTAGCAGGGTGGTATCGGCGCAACTACTGGCGGCCGGGTTTTGCAGCGTTGTGAACAACGCCTGCCGGATATCGGCCGGGAATATTTTTTTTAACAGGAATTGCGCCAGCACCTTGCTGTATTCATTTTTCCATTCCTGCCCATGGGCCAGCACCCTATGCCCAAAACGTTCGTAGGTAAATAAATGAGCCAATTCATGTAACAGGGTAATTAAAAAAGCATAGGGATTCAGGTTGCCATTAACACTGATGCGGTGATGGCTATTTCCATGGGCATTGCGGTAATCGCCCAACACCGATCTGCGTTCACGCGTAATGGTGAGTTGCACTTTGTAGTGCTGGAGGTAATAATTCACGTCCTCAAAACTTCCTTCGGGCAGGTATTGTTTTAATTGATGTAAAGGAGCTTCCTGTTTAGGCATGCTGCTGTTTGTTCAGTTTAGTGATGGCCGCAACTTCTACAATGAGGTAAACGAGGTATAAAAACATCGCGGCAAAAACGGACACTTTACTAACGGCATTGCCTGCCACCAAACGATAAATTATTACCGCTGCAACTACCACAAACATTTTTATCAACATGCCGCCCATTACGCTCCGCACAAACACATTGGGGTTGCTGTTCCTCAATGCTTTTTGCTGCATAAAAAAAACCAGGAGGCTAACTATAAAAAAAAGGAGGTTCGCGACGATTAATACCGACTGATCGATGCCATATTTAGCCAACAATGATTTTGTGACGAGTAGGGCGCCGCTAAATACGATAAAGATCGCTATTAATGGTACAATGATTTTTTTGTTACCTGCATTCATGTACCGGCAAAGATATTTTAAAGCTTATTGATTGACAACATTCCCCAGTTCTTTATTTAGCTCCACTACATTGGCGCCCATGTGACAGCATCCGTTAAAACTGGCACTGGGTTCTACCTGTAATTTGCCGGCATAAATATCACCTTCCACTTCGCACTTGCCCAGTAACTGCAGTAACTCCTTTATTCGAAGCTGACCGGTTACTTTCCCCAACACATCGGCATGTACCCCATGTAAATCGCCTTCCACTGCACCTTCCGGGCCAATAAAGATTTTTGATTTGGCGTAGAGATTGCCATTGAGCAGGCCATCGATGCGAATATCGCCATCACTTTGAATATCGCCGTTAATAACCGTTCCGGCACCAATGATGGTGGTGCTGCCCCGCGATATTTCAACCGAAGCCTGTTTTGATTTGGAATTAAACATAGGTTTAGCTTTAGATATTAAATAATAGATTTATACGAAAGTGGGATAGCGGGCTTTCACCGGCTATTCATTTAAATTATCAACTTTTGGTAAATCCAACTTACTGGTATCCAATACCGGCACCTTTCCCTGTAACACCCTTTTTATATCATCAAAATATCGTTCCTTGTACTTGAGCGCATTTTCCATGGAGTCGGTACGGATTTTTAATTGCCTGAACTCTTTGATCTGCTTTGCATCGCCATAACCCACCCCCGGAAGATAATATTTTATTGGTGTAAACACAATAACGGCCACCGTTAATACCGTTAATAAAACAAACACGCTACTCAATACGATATACACACTAAGCCGGCTTAAACGAAATTTGACTACTTCTTCATAAGTGTCTTCATTCATTACCACCAAACGGTAACGATTTCTCAAACGCTTTAGTGTGCTGTTGGCATCTATTTTGCCCATAGAAAATTATTCAATGTTAAAAATAAGCAACCTATGTGCATAAACCCTACTAATTCCTAAAAAAAACCGATATTTAACCGCTTTTCGCTAATCATCTTATATCAATGTTTAAACGGATTTTCTTTCCCTCCCTGCTCGTTTTGGTGGCCTGTATATCTTTTAACAGCAGCCATTCGCAGGCACCTACATGGACAATTGACCTGTTGGGCAAAGAAAAGAAACCGGAGAAATTTGAAAACCGGAAACTGGGGTCGGAGAAAATGGCGGATAAAAAGTTTACCGTGGTTAGGAATTTTTTTCAAAACACCTATACCCATTATAACTATTACTACAACGCCAATAACAAAATCAACAGTGTTATTGAACGTGCCAAAGCAGCTCAAAAAGATGATTATACCCACTTGTTGCCGTATTATCCCTATACGCTTGAAAATACTGCCAGTCAGAAATCTGAACTGGATTCCGTAATTTTTAAGGCTACAGCCGGGATACTGCTGCACGATCTTCGCAACGACTGGATAGACAATATGTACCTGTTAATGGGCAAGGCTTTCTACCTGCGGCGCGATTTTGATTCTGCTGCGGCTACTTTCCAGTTTATAAATTACAACCTTTTTCCCCGTGAAAAGCATGAAGAAGATAGCCGGATAGTAGGCACCAGTGATGCCGCCACCAATGGTATTCTCAGTATCGCCAATAAGGAAAAAAGGAATATACTTCAAAAAGCTACGGCTAAACCCCCCAGCAGGAATGATGCCCTTATCTGGATGGTGCGCACACTGATTGAACAAAATGAATTTGGGGAAGCTGCCGGCCTTATTAATGTATTGGTGTATGATCCCAATTTGCCGCAACGGCTGCAAAACGACCTGGATAATATCA
>JBBQOJ010000383.1:0-4149 GCA_038330815.1 Chitinophagales bacterium
TTACCCAGTGTTTTTTTCAGCTGGATACCGGCAAAACTATAATGGCGGCCTTTATAATAACCTGCATTTGCCATATTGGTTATGCCAAAATTAAGCTGGGGTCCTACCAGTAATTGGTGGGTAGCATTGCCATTTATTGATAACAACAAACTGGCAGTAACGCTCAACTGTGTTTTATTGAACAATTTTTTATCGTTATAAAGGGCACCGTTTAATGGTGCAAATTCAAGGGCATTGGTATGCACCAGTTGTGCTACCGTTAGCCCGGTATTCAGGTAAACAGGCAGCCTGGAGGAGCGCCCGATTTTTATGTTAACTGCAACGGGCAGGGCAATAAAATGAAACTGGTTAATGTATTTCGTGTTGGTGCCGGAGCGGTAGAAAAAGTTGTTGGAGGTAAAATTGGCAACACTGTCTACCCTGTTTCCTATGCGCATACGGGTAGTCAACAGGGTATAATCCAGCCCCACCTGCACCGCCGTTTTGGGTGTAATATTTTTTTGAAAAAACAAGCCAGCCGTAAAACCTGCGCCCGGTGTAATATTGGGTGGAGAGAGGGCAAAGGAACTACCTGGATTTAAAGACCCGCCACTCCCGCTGTTCGATAGCGCCTGGTCAAATGATTTATTGGCATCGCCACCGCCCAAACCAATAACGCCAAGGTAACCATCCCTGGTAGCGGAGATACCCGCCGAAAAATTTATGCCCACTTTCCAACGGTTATTTTTCTTTCCAGGGTTGTTCGCCAGGGATGCAAAGGGCCGTATCACCGGCTTTTCCCTCACCTCATTCGATGATAACAATAAGGGATTGGCAATAAGGATGGAGGGTATGGCTGTACTACCAGTTGGCTGTATTTCAATGGCATCTTGTTTTGTGGCTGCCTGTTCAGCGCTTTTAAATGATTCGGTATCGGATTTTACGGTGGCCAAAACGGTTGATTGTGGGCTCACTTCCGTAGCATTATCCTTTTCCCGGGAAGGCACTTTGCTATCTTTGCTGCCGGAAGCATTTACCTGGTAGTAGGAATCAGTGGTATTATTTAATTTGCCGGCGCGGTAATTTTTGGGTGCGCTATTGGTGATGAGGGGGTGCTGCCCGCCGGCTTTTTGATGCGTCATTGTATTTAATTGTTTGGAAATGACGTGTGTATTATTTTCGCCTATAGCATTTACAGTGCTTTCCTGCCGTTGACCCAGCTTTTTATCATCGAACGCAGAATTTACAGGTGCCCCTTGTTGCTTTTTGATTCCTGTAAGTGGAACAGCACCAGTGGCTTTACCGGCCGGGTTATTTTCAATGCTGGAAATTGCGGCATGGTCATCTCGCTGGATAATAAAAATGATGCTCCCGGCTGTGATGAGTAACAGGAGTAACACCAAGCCCACCAGGCTACGTTTCCCCTTTCTTTTCTCGATGGACAGGAACACTTTTGGCCATACTGAATCAGCGGGAGCCAAACTTAGCTCCTCCATCTTTTCCCGCACCTGCTTTTCAAAATTATTTTCCTGCATATTGCTCCTGTTTTGGAAATGATGAAAATTTTTCAATCCATTCGATCAGTAGGTACCTGGCCCGGGCATATTGCGATTTGGACGTGCCATCACTGATACCCAGCATCTGCCCAATTTCGGCATGCGTATAACCTTCCACGGCATATAAATTAAAGATGGTTTGAAAACCGGTAGGTAACTGCCGGATTAGCTCAGACAATTGCTTGGCATCCAGCAAAATTGCAGGATGCTGGTCAGACACCGGGTGAAGCGGCATTTCCTCGTACACCAACTCTTGCCGGTAACGTTTATTCTTTTTTAAGTAATTGAGGGCGGTGGTTACCATAATTCTACGGATCCAGGCACCCAATTCACCTGTAGATTTAAATTTATCAAGGTGCTGAAAGGTTTTGATAAATCCTTCCTGCAAAACGTCCTCCGCATCCTGCAACGACTTGGTATACCGGTAACAAACGCCCAGCATGGAAGGGGCGAAATGTGTATACAACTGATGTTGGGCAGTTGGCTTTCCTTTTAGACAGTCTTTTAACAGCGCGTTATAGTCCATGGATGAATACTATGGATAACTGACAAACAAATAAGAGAAAGGGTTGCATTAGGGGGCGATTTACACCTCTAAGTAAGAAAGTGTTGCTCTTGCCGTACTATTTTGCTTGTAACGAATGTCATTATGGTAGGCAGCGGCACACCGGATTGCCTATGGATGATCAATAGCGTGGTTACTCCAGGTGATCCTTAAGCCCGTTCAGTGCCACTTCATAACCGGGCCCGGTTAACTGGTCGATGAATATCCCGTAAAACTTTTGCCAGGGATACCACCTTAATTTGGTAATGGCCCGCCATTCTACCTGTACCACGGATGATCCAGGCTGACTGGAAATCACGATATCGTTGTCAATTTCATTTTCGCCTTCGGCCTGCATTGAAAACTTTACTGAGCTGGTGTCTGCTGCCAGCAGGTTGATAATTATTTCCTTACCCCGCTGCGTTATGATGCAACCGGATGGCAAGCCATCTGTACCGGCGGGCTGTACTTTCATGGTGGCCGAATCTACCGTAAAAACAGGATGCCAGGCGGGCCAGTTGTTGAACCGGCCAATTTGCTGAAACACTTCCTGTTGACTTGTATTGTTGATTAATACCGCCCTTGATACCCGAACCCGGGAAGGAATTAATAAAGAAAATAAGGTAATAACAATAAATAAACCTGTTAATCCTACCAAAAAAGCTTTCAATAATCGCATAGTACAAATTTATTCCCATTTAAAAACCTTCACCGCTACCGCGTAAATTAATACACCCCATAATAATAAAATACCAATTTCATTTTTAACCTCCCATAAACTTTGCCCTTCAAAAGCCACTGCCCGCATGGCCGTATTCAGGTGGGTTAGGGGCAATGCTTTTGAAATCGGCTGTAACCATTTGGGAAAGGCTTCCACCGTGAAAAAAGTACCCCCCAATAAAAACTGTGGCAGGGTAAGCAGGTTGGCAAAGGGCGGAATACTGCTGTCGCTCGTTGCTAGTCCGCTTACTATAAAACCTAAGCCCATAAATACTACTAAGCCCAGGAAACTCAGCACCAACATCTCCAAAAGGGTAATCACCCCATTAACCAGGGTGAATCCAAAAAGGAAACGGCCGGCAACAATGATAACAATTGCGGTCAGCATTTGAAACAACACCCTTGCCAGGCCTTCGCCCAATATAATATGGGTTCTGCTGATGGGCGTAGCAAAAAATCGTTTTAGCACCATGGTATTGCGTAAGTTAAAAAACATAAAAGCCACCCCAAACACCCCGGAACTCAATAGGGAAAAACCCAACTGGCCGGGCAATATAAAATCTATGGTCTTGTATTGCCGGATTTCCTCCACATCCCGGGCATAATTAAAATCGGGTACCGCGTAAGTGGGCCGGTTAGTATATTGTTGGTTGCTGATGGTATTCACAATTGCATTTAGAATGGGCATCAACTGGGGCCATTTGTCGTTGCTGGCACTGGTGGTGGCAATAGAATAGGTGTAAGCGGGTATTTCGGTGGCGTTCTTTTTAATGTTTAATACCCCTGTTATTTTGCCTTTCACCAGGTTTGTTCTTAATTCCTGTTCACTTTTAAACTGCACTATTCTTATTCGGTTGTTTGATTTGATGGAATCGTACAGCGCATTAGTGGTGTCGCAATTTTTATCCAACGCTATTTTATACACCGGCACGCCGCCGTTATTACCAATAAAACCAAATACCAGGATAAAAATAAAAGGAAAAGCAAAACTGAATAATACCGCGGAGGGACTTCTAAATTGTCCTACCAGGCTGGCTTTGGATATGGCCCACATGGCTTTCAACTGGCTGTATTGCTGCATCAGGGTGTTAATTTTGCTTCAAAGCTATTGGTAAAAAAAATGTAAAAAAAATTTCGCGTCGCCCGACATGTGTCGTACATTTGTTAGACACATGTCGTATGTATGAAAAAGCAATCAGCCATAAAAAAACCATAGCACTATCATTCTAATGAGCCGGCCAGCAAATTGGAAGAGCCAGTGGCCATTTTCAAAAAAAATCTACAGCAGGTACCGGGTGTTAAAGCAGTTACCTTCCAGGATTTTAAAAAGGTTGCCGAAAAAACACCCTT
>JBBQOJ010000384.1:0-4134 GCA_038330815.1 Chitinophagales bacterium
CAGGGTAAAAACAATGTCCAGTAGTTTGCGCTGCAGCAACAGGTCAAACTTTTCGGCAAGGTTAAAGCCGATACCGGTAAAGGTATTGTCGCCCTGCTTTAGTACAAATCGCAGGTGTTTCTCCTTCACTATTTTTGAATAACCGGTATCCATCACCCGGGTGGCAATAAACACCGGCCGCATATTCCCCGGACCAAAAGGCTCCATCTGGCAGAGGATATTATACAAGGTGGCATTGATGGCAGCAAACGGCAGTGCGCAATCAATGATCAGTTCCGGAATCAACAAGTGCTCCGGTATGGTGGCCGCCACTGTTTCTTCAAAACGTTTTGAAAAGGCCGGTACATTCTCCGGCAGCATGGATAATCCCGCTGCTGCAAAATGTCCGCCGTAACCCAACAATAATTCACGGCAGGCGTGCACGGCTTCGTAGAGGTTAAAACCGGTAACACTGCGGGCGCTGCCGGTAACAATGTTATCGCTTAATGTTAGCACTACCGTTGGCCGGTAATATTTTTCTGTTAGCCTGCTCGCTACAATACCAACCACACCCTTGTGCCAATGTTCCCTATATACAACGGTCGATTTTCGATTGATCAGTACTTCATCGCTGCCGATAACGGCCAGGGCTTCTTCCGTAATATTTGTGTCTGCTTCCTTTCGATCACTGTTGTCGCTGTGCAACATTTCCGCAAATACCAATGCCTGTTCGTAGTCTTTTTCAATAAACAACTGTACCGCCTTACGGGCATCATCCATCCTGCCGGCAGCATTTACCCGTGGCGCAATTACAAACACCACATTGTTGATATCGAGCGATTGCTTAATACCTCCTAATTGAATAAGTGCCCTGATACCGGGGGAGGGGACGGTATTGATCTGTTGTAGCCCATGATAAGCGAGTATCCTGTTTTCACCGGTCATGGGTACAATATCAGCGGCGATGGCGGTAGCTACCAGGTCGAGGTAACAAAAATAATGCTGTTCCTCAATGCAATAATATTGCGCCAGGGCAGTAATCAATTTAAAACCAACACCGCAGCCGCAAAGTTCTTTATAGGGATAGTTACAATCAGCCTGCTTTGGATTAAGGATAGCTACCGCCACCGGTAATTGGTCATCCGGAAGATGGTGGTCGCATATAATAAAATCAATCCCCAGGTTTTTTGCATAGGCCACCAGTTCCAACGATTTGATACCACAATCGAGGGATATAACCAGGCTGAACTTGTTGGCGGCAGCAAAATCAACACCCTGCCTGCTTACACCATATCCTTCGCGGTAACGGTGCGGGATATAAAATGCTACCTGTTTGCAATCGTAAATGATACACAAAAACTGGTACATACAAGCCACCGAGGTGGTGCCATCAACATCATAATCGCCAAATACCAGTATTTTCTCCTTTTCACTGATGGCCCTGGTGATGCGGTTGACCGCTTGTTGCATGTCCTTCATAAGGTAAGGGTCATGCAGGTCAGCAAGGGGAGGGCGGAAGTAATTTCTGGCTTTCTCAAAATCGTCGATGCCACGTTGTACCAGGATATTGCAAATGGTAGGGTTAATTTTTAAGGATTGTTGCAGTGCTAAAGCTTTTTCCGCCGGGGTAGGTAATATATTCCATCGTTTGTTCATCTGCGGTTAACTTAAAGCACATGTTTTTAAAACTGGCTGTCAAAAATAACCAGGGGCAGCCTTCATTTAATACTTCCGGTCAGTAGTATACCTTACCAGTTTTTCCAGCGCATCCCGCACCTCATTGTCGGGGAAACTGTGAAGAATGGCCAATGCCTCGTTTCGATAATGATTCATTTTTTCTGCCGCGTAACTAATGCCGCCTGCATCAACAACGGTATCGATCACCCATTTTACCTTCGCTGCATTGGTGTTTTCATTTTTGATAATGTAAATTACCTTTCTTTTGGTAGATGCATCTACCTTATTGAGTGTGAAAATCAACGGCAGGGTTAGTTTTTTTTCTTTAATGTCGTTGCCGGTAGGTTTACCAACATCTTCTTTGCCGTAATCAAAAAGGTCGTCTTTAATCTGGAAGGCGATGCCCACTTTTTCGCCAAACAATTTCATCTTATCGGTAACCTCCTGGTTTTTGCTGGTACTCCAGGCACCAACAGCACAGGCAGAAGAAAGCAAGGAGGCGGTTTTGTTGCGGATGATTTCAAAGTAAATGTCTTCCCGGAGGTTTAGGTTACGGGCCTTTTCAATTTGCATCAATTCCCCCTCACTCATCTGTTTTACTGCTTCCGATAAAATTTCAAGATGCTCAAAGTCGTGGTAGGAAGTGGACAGCAACAGGCCTTTTGATAAAAGGTAGTCGCCTACCAAAACCGCTATTTTATTTTTCCAGATGGCATTAATGGAGAAAAACCCCCTGCGTTCCAATGATTCATCTACTACATCATCGTGAACAAGGGTGGCGGTGTGCAAAATTTCCACCAGGGCAGCTGCCCGGTAGGTGCTCTCGTTAATGGGCGCCTGCAATTTTGCGCTTAAAAATACAAACATCGGCCGCAGTTGTTTGCCCTTACGTTTGATAATGTATTTCATGATCCTGTCCAGCAAAGGTGTCTGGCTTTTAACCGCCTCTGCAAATTTCTTCTCAAAAATTTTCAGTTCCTCTCCAATAATATTATTTACAAAATCCATCCGCAAAAAAAAGGAATATAGTGCAGTATACAAGTAACCGGTTGAATTTATTTTAAAATGTCCCTGGTTTCCACCACCATGGTTTTAATTTTTTATCAATGCAGCTTTTAATAACTGTTTCCACTCTTTCGGGTACGTTATTTATTTTTATTCAATTAGTTATAAAGTAAATTATTAATAAAAAGTTTGTTTTTTAAATACCAAACGATAATTTTGCAAGATATTAACCATTCAAATTCAACAATTTAACCCCCAATAGCCATGGTAAGTAAAAAGTACAATTTAATAGTAGGGTTACTCACCCTGCTCACCTTTACTGCATTTGCCCAGGAAGAAACCGGCACTTACAGTATATTCGATTCTTCCGTTATTGCTGCAAAGTCGATGCCTCAGCAAAACGAATTCTGGAACAATACCTATAATTTTCCTGCAAAACCTCGAAACATGTGGGAGATAGGTGCCTCCATTGGATCAATCGCCATTAGTGGCGATATCCCTGCAAGGATCCCCAGCCTGGGTTTTGAGGCCCACATCAGAAAGTCATTGGGCTATGTTTTCTCTATGCGTTTACAGTACATGCGCGGTACAGCAAAGGGGATGAACTGGAATCCTTCTCAAAACTACCAGAAGAATGAAGCATGGCTGTCCACTGCCAACGGTGGTAACCTGGCAGGCACTGGATATAATCCCATCGTTAGAACAAACAGCGGTCAACTGACAACTTTAAACGGAGGCACCCAGCAATTGATTTTCCAAAACTATAAATCAAAAGTACAGGACCTGTCCCTGCAGGGAATTGTCACCCTTAACAATGTACGTTTCCATAAACAAAAATCCGGTATCGCCTTTTATGGTGGTGCAGGTATAGGGTTTAGTTTGTACAATACCAATGTTAATGCTTTAAATGATGCCAATGGTGGCGGTACGTATGCTGCCCTGTTTCAAAACCAGCGGTCAGCATCCGGTGTATACAAAGACAGAAAGGATGTGTTAAAAGCACTGCGTGATGGTATGGACAATACCTACGAAACCGCCGCTGAGAGTGAAGGAAACCGTCGTCCCAAGATTGGTGACAACACCCTTAAACCTTCCGGAACTGTGTTGGCTGGTATCGCTTTTAAACTAAGCAACAGGATAAACATTGCTTTGGAAGACAGGCATACTTTTGTAAAATCAGATTTATTAGATGGTTCACAATGGCAGGAATTTGCATTGGGCGATGCTGTTCAAACACGTGATTTTGATTCTTATAACATTCTTTCCCTGGGCGTTAATTTCAACCTGGGCGCAAAATCAGTGCAACCATTGTGGTGGTTAAACCCACTGGATTATGCATACAGCGAGTTGAACAATCCAAAGCACATGAAGTTACCAAAGCCTGTGTTTGATGACACCGATGGCGATGGTGTAACTGACCAGTTAGACAGGGAGCCTAATACACCAGCTGGTTGTCCGGTTGATTCTCATGGT
>JBBQOJ010000385.1:0-4132 GCA_038330815.1 Chitinophagales bacterium
ATTGGTAGTAATTGATTGACCGGAAACTTATTCGCTCTGTAGCAAGGCGAGTCACGGAATGTTTGTCCTCACCTTTATCACTCGTTGCGGAAACATCGCTTGGGAAGTGGAGGGGTTGCCGATGACCTGGCTCCGTAGTACGGCGAGTCCCCGCAGGTGCTTCTAAACATTCATGAAATCACAGGGAGACATCGCCTGGGAAGTGTAACAATAGCCATCGTTTAGAAATACAAAAACTATAAACCCAATAACCTTAAAACTTAGTTGACAAATATTTTTTCTGTTGCCACTGTTATGGCATACCCGTTTATAATTTTAAGTATATACACCCCTTGCTGCAGCGCCTGCACCTGAACAGCAAATTTGCTTTTATTACTGCGGCCCGATAATAACAACTTACCGGTTGCATCATATACCTGGTAGGTGAGCGGCATGGCAACATTGCGTTTACTCTCTATCGTTAGTACCTGGGCTACCGGGTTGGGGTATACGCGAAAATCCATCCGGGTATTCGTGTTAACAACAGTATATACCGGCAATGCCAGTACAGCGCCGGTATATTTATATTCCAGGATGGAACCCCGGTCGGTGATACCACCATCCGAGCCGGCCGAAGGGCCGGAAGTACCGCCCACGCTATCTGTGAGCACATAAAAAGTAATCCCGTCAGCAGCGATGGCAATATCCCTTAACCGGTTTAGCTGGGCAGTTTTAAAGTAGGGTATCACGGAGTCTGCTACGGGCAGCGAACTACTTCCATCAGCAGTTAGTTTAAGCCGGTATACTGCACTTGATTTTAGTGTGGTTATCAGCAGGCTATTGTTCCAGCCGGGTATACGATTGCTAAAGGGATAATGAATAATACTGCTCGGTGCAATTGTTGGGTAGGTAAGCCAGTTGCAGGTGTTGGCATTTCCATTTACCAGCGGTGGCGTTCCCGGGTATAAATCGAAAACTGGGTTGGTATACCTAGGTGCGGAAAAACTACTTTCCGGCACACCATTATTACTTTGTGTAGCCGAACATTCAGAACTATAACTGCCACAGGTAGGACTGGCGCTACCTGCCCATTTATAATACTTATACCAGTTATTATCCTGCTTACCAGCAATCCGGGGCCAGCCATAATTATTGGCACTGTCAATGATGTTCACTTCGTCATTCGTGGCCGGTCCCTGTTCCGATTCGTATAATTTTCCACCCGCCACCAACTGGTTATTATTATCTCTTTGAAATGCCAGCCCCTGCGGGTTACGATGCCCATAGCTCCAAACATGGCTTTTAACGCCATCAATCACCGGGTTATCGATTGGTATGGAACCATCCAGGTTGAGGCGCAATATTTTCCCGGAATAACGTCGAAGGTTACCCGCAGATAGTTGTGCCGCCGTTGGTAAATATTGCGATTCAATAGAATCACACGCATTGCCAAACTGGTTGGCGCCCTGGTCGCCTACCGCGTATGCCAGTTTGTAATCCGGTACGGCCGTGGTGCCGAAATTACCAATCACCAGTCTTCCCCCATTGTGGTCATTGCTGCCATAAATGCCCCTTAGCAGGCTCACTTCACCACTGAGTGTTTCCGCCGCCCGGTTATAGGTATAACGAACTATCCTTGTGCGCCTGAACCCCGAAGAATCGTAGCAATAGGCAAGGTAAACATAGTTGTTACCGGTACCCTTTAGCAAGTCGGGATGCAAGGCAATACCAAACATGCCATCCTGCTTAATTCCCAGGGAGGCGCCACTGCCGGTGGTAGTAAACCTTACCAGGTTACTGATATCCAGCACCTGCTTTTTTCCACCGGTAACCGGATTGATTTTGGTAACATATCCCCTTCGCTCTGTTACCCAAAGGGAATCATCAGGCCCCATTACCATGGCAAATGGCTGACGAAAACGACCGGCTGCATTGGTAGCATTTACCACCCGTTTTGCGGCAAACACCTCCCCGGGTGCCTGCGCCGACACTTGAATTGTAACAAAAATAATAGCGGAAGTAGTTAGTAAATATCTCCTCATATTGATTATTTATACGGTATGGCGCCTCCACTTCAAATTGCAGACGAAAGTGATGGGGCGTTTTCTGAAAAACGTCGAAGCCTTACAAAAAAGTATTTCAAAACAATAAATTTACCTGGCCGGCCTAAACCGGTAACGAAAAGCAGGTAGTATTTTTTCTATATTGGCCGGGAGATTACCTAATGCTGCTATTAACACGCCGCTTAATCAGGGTAAACGGAGCCAGGCTCAATCTATCTTTATTTTTTCCTAATATGGCACAAAAAAACTCGCCGCCGTGCAGCAGGTAAATTGTCCACGTACTTCTACCCCTGCCAAATAACCATTCGCAGGAGTAACAACAGGTGAAACTTCCCCACCACAAAGTGGCTGAATCGTATAAAAAATAAGTACAATTTCATACCACTTACTATTTTCCCTTGCTGATAATAATCAGCCCATTTAATCGTTTATATAACAGGTAAAAGGGTGCTTTATAACAATAGCCGTACAACCCGGTAACTGTTAGCCAATTGCAACGAAAACCATCCATCTGGTGCCTGGGTAATTGATTTACCAAAGCAAGCTACCGGCGTTTAAAAGGTGTATCACGCAAAACGCCGCCTGGTTAGAACTGAGCCGGCAGCAGTCTGGATTTACTATTAAATATAACAGTAACGACTAAACGATATTCAATAGCTTTTAACTATTAAATCAACCCTATCGAATCAATTGTACCCTAGCTACGCTTAATGAACCGGTTATTTAAACTCGTAGTTGCGGGTACTGCGGTTTACTTTTGTTATACGGGTTGATGGTATATTTATAGCGGGGAACTGCTTATCCAAAATATCGACCGTTATGAAAAATTTTTTACCCAATACCCTCATTTCCTTACTGCTGATATGGGCAGGGATGATAACCGCTTCCAGTGTTACTGCACAGGTTCAAACTGGCAGGAGTTATGTTAATATCACCAAGGGCGTTACCGGCGGCACTTTTGAGCCGGGTGATATTCTTGAAATCCGCTCGGCTATTGCCGTTGGTAGTTTTTCTGCTTTCTCTATCACCCAGGTTCGTTACAATGATACCATTAATAGTAATTTCACCTACCTCCCCAACACCTTAAAAATACTCACCAACGAAGGCCTCACTTTTAGGGCATTTACCGATGCCGCCAGTGATGACCCGGCTATGTTTGACAATACAACGAAACAGTTGCGGATCAACCTGGGTGCTACTGCCACCAACGCCACCAGCACCGGAAATGCTGCTGCCACCGCCGGTACCATCGCCTTCAATAACAAACCTTCTTTTTACAATGGCGTATGTATCATGGTGGCCTCCTTCCGGGTAAGAATAAATACCGGCCT
This sequence comes from Chitinophagales bacterium, assembly GCA_038330815.1. Classification (GTDB taxonomy): domain Bacteria; phylum Bacteroidota; class Bacteroidia; order Chitinophagales; family Chitinophagaceae; genus Ferruginibacter. The sequence continues at coordinate 3,374 of JBBQOJ010000385.1, forward strand.
GGCTTATAACACCATGATCACCCTGCAAGGTGGGGCATTTCGCTATACCCAATCGGGCAACCCGGTTACAGTTAACTTCGCTGCCAACCAAATTATGCTATTTCAAAACCTGGGAAGTTGCAGCAATTTTGTTGGCTCCAACGCCCTCATTGAAAACAATGGTACTTTCGGAAACGGCACCACGCAAAACAGGAATGCCTCTGCCATTGTACCTGGGTATAGTTTTACCAATTTTGCCGCCGGCCTTCCCAACGATGGCTACTATGGCATTGCCAATAATACCAGCGCAACCGGTGCCACCAACAATGGGGTAGCCAAACCCCATGCGTCCCGGGTTTTTAACATCTGGGATATCATGGGCGATCATACAGGCGCAGCCAACCCCGCTGTTGGAAACGCTGCCACAGCACCCGGAAGCAGTGGCGGCTATATGGCCATCGTAAACGCCAGCTATGCCACCAGCCCGGCCATTCAGCAATCGGTCACCAACCTCTGCACCAACACCTACTATGATTTCAGTGCCTGGTTCAAAAATATCTGTTCACTTTGTGCCTGCGATTCCAATGGACGGGGCGCTACCAATGCCTTATTCAATGGCCCCTATGCACCAGGTGTTAAGCCAAATCTTACCTTCCAGTTAAATGGTATAGATTACTACACCACCGGCGATTTGCCCTATACCGGCTTGTGGGAGAAAAAAGGGTTCACCTATCTTACCGGACCGGCACAAACTGCCTTTACGCTTACCATCCGTAATAA
>JBBQOJ010000386.1:0-4126 GCA_038330815.1 Chitinophagales bacterium
ATATATACCATGCCCCAGTTTCTCAAAACGAGGTACAATGAAACGGTGGCATTGATCATGGCCATCTTCTGGTTGTTCCTCTACGTTTTTGTAAACCTTACGTCCATTCTTTACCTGGGTGCGGTGGCCATCAACGGACTGGCAGGCGGACAATACCTGCATGTAATTATGGTAGGGCTCGCCATATTCGCCCTGCTGATTTCCCTGGGTGGTATGAAGGTGGTAGCCTACACCGATGTGATACAGGTGGCCGTGTTAATTATTGGTGGCCTGGTAACTACCTATATTGCGCTTACCACCGTTGGTGAATACTTTGGCGTTGGTAGCAATGCCATTGCTGGTTTTAAAGCATTGATGAAAGACGCGCCGGAACATTTTAAAATGATCATCCCCAGGCCGGGTGAAGGCGCTTCACAAAATGATATTAATAAATACCTCACTTTTCCGGGCTTGCTATCCTATGTAGCGGGCATCTGGATCATCAACCTTAATTACTGGGGTTGCAATCAATACATTACCCAACGCGCATTGGGGGCAGATTTACAAACCGCACGGACAGGTATTTTGTTCGCAGGCTTCTTAAAACTGTTGATGCCGGTGATTGTGATGCTGCCGGGTATCGCTGCCTATGTGCTGTACAAAAACGGGCAGTTACCACAATTGGTGGGTGGTAAAGACGGTGCCTATTCTGCCATGCTTACTTTTTTGCCCACCGGCCTGAAAGGCTTGTCGGTGGCGGCTTTAACCGCTGCCATTGTAGCCTCCCTGGCAGGAAAGGTAAATAGCATCTCCACCATCTACACACTGGATATCCATAAAAAATATTTTCAAACCAATGCGGATGAACGCAAGCAGGTACGCATCGGGAGAATGGCGGTGTTTGCTGCCATGATTTTGGCGGTATTGTTTACCTGGACAGATGTATTGGGCATTGGTGGTGAGGGTGGATTTACGTTTATTCAAAAATATACCGGCTTTATTAGTCCGGGTGTGTTTGCTATGTTCCTGCTGGGTATGTTCTGGAAAAGAACCACCGGTGCTGCAGCCATTGCAGGTGTAATTGCTGGCTTTGTTTTATCTGTGTTGTTCAATGAATTTGCGCCGGCACTTTTCGGTAATGAAACCTTGCTGTACACTGCTTATCCAAACGGCAAAGGCGCTTATGAAATTCCATTTCATATCTGTATGGGACTGTCTTTCTTTTTTACCATGTTACTGATGGTTGGTATGAGTATGTTTGGACCGAAGATAAATCCGAAGGCATTTGAACTGGATAAAACCATGTTTAAATTGAAGCCATCTACCACGGTATTGATCGTGGTAACCGTGTTGATCATATTTGCTTTGTACGTTAAATTCTGGTAGGGGTATGGCGGTGGCGTAAGCGCATGCTGCAGCGCTAACCAGTTAACTTAGCGGAAAAACTGCAGTACTTTGGGTACTACCGGCTGGTATTGCAGTAGTATTCAGAGCGGAAATGGCCGCCGCACGTAGCACCTGATTATACCGGTAATGCAGGAGGGGAATAAGGTTTTACGTTATACAACCAGTTCAACATTTTTAACAGCTCCGTTTATTGTAATTGGTGTGAAAAAGAATAAACTATGAGACGATATTCGCAACAAAAGCGTTTTTTATTCGCAGTGGATTGTATCATTTTTGGATTTGACGGGCAGGAGTTGAAATTAATGGTCATTCAACGGGGATTTGAACCGTTTAAAGGGGAGTGGAGCCTGGTGGGTGGTTTTGTAGCGGAAAATGAAAGCGCGGAAGATGCGGCCGCCAGGGTGTTGAAAGAACTAACCGGGCTGGACGGATTGTACATGGAACAATTACATACTTTTTCCGAAGTAGACAGGGACACCGTGGAACGCACCATTTCAGTTGCCTATTTCGCGCTGATCGATATCCAAAAGTATAAAAAACAAATAATTGATTATTACCATCCTGCCTGGCTTTCCATCAACGAATTGCCCAACCTCATTTTTGATCATTCACAAATAGTAGAGCTGGCTAAAGAAAAGCTACGATATAAAGCGGCCCTGCACCCGTTATTGTTTGAATTATTGCCGGTAAAATTTACCATGCCGCAATTGCAGAATTTATACCAATGTGTGTATAACACCGAATTCGATAAGGGTAATTTTAACCGTAAATTATTATCCACCAAACTGTTGTTGAAACTAAAAGACAAAGACCGGCTCGGCTCTAAGAAAGGCGCCTACTATTACAAGGTGGATCCAAAAAAATACTCCGCCTCCTTTGATTCTTTTCTAAACCTGGTGCCCGGGCATAGTACCTGGAAGTAAAGTGCATTTTATATCCGGTACATTTTATATAATCGCATTGCCTTTACGGTACTGCTAACTGTAATGGTTATGCGCATTCTGAAAACAAAAATGCCAGACGCGGCCGGTCGCTCCCTTCGCCTATTTTTTCAATTCATTAATATTATATTCCTGTATCAATGGCGGATTCTCCGGTGATAGTGTGAAACTGATGCTGATATTGCTGTGCTCGCCTTCCAGCAGGAAAGAACCACGCAACTGGTTCTGCGGAATAAGATCATGTACTTTAATAATCTTACCTGCTCTTTTAAATAGGGTCGTGGCCTGTTGCCTGAGGGAATCGGTAAAATAATCCAGGAAAAAATTTTCAGCAAAGATGCCGCTTACCTCTGCGTTTTTCCAACGTGGCAACAATTGCAGCAATTCTTGCTTTCGTTGTTTTAGTATGGGCGATACAGGCAGCGGCAATGGGGTTAACCGCGTTACCTTAAGTAAAGTATCCAGCAGTTGCGTGTTCATTAAGGCCGCAGGAGTATAGGTTCGGTTGCCAAAAGAAATGATGCCAACACCATAGGCAGGAAGAATTCTCCACTCACTTCCAAAGCCGGGCAGGCCCCCACTATGGCCCACTACTACGTTGTTTTTGCAATCCTTTATCCAACGCAACCCATACCCATACGCCGATACGGTAGCACAGGGTGCTCCGCCGGGATACCGGTTAGCAGCGTTCAGTTGATTGATATTCCAGGCTTGCTGCATTTCTCTTAACGAACTTCTTTTAACCGGTCCGTTGTCGGTGTCATTTCTTGGCGGCCAGGCGTCCATGTGTAGTTGTACATATTTACTAAAATCTTCCATCGTGGTAATCAGGCCGCCCATGGCACCATAGGCGCCGTCGCCGAGCATCGGCTGCTTAACCCATTGCCCGTTTACCTGCCGGTATCCTAGTGTCAATATTTTCTCCGGTACTCTGGTGTAGTCCCAATAAGTATGTTGCATTCCAAGCGGCAATAAAATTTGGTTAGTGATATACTGTTGGTAGGGAATACCGGAAACTTTTTTGATGATATAGCCCAGCATTGCAAATCCCATATTACTATACTCATAAGCAATACCGGGTACGTTTGAAAACCGGATGCCTTTTTTTATCATGGCCAGCATTGCAGTATCCGGGATAGCCAACTGCCGGTCGGCCCAGGGATTGTCTTCCGGAAAGCCGGCGGCATGGGTTAGCAGCTGCCGGATGGTAACCGGTGCTGCATCTGTAGTCAGGTAGGTTTGTCCTGTTAATTCGGGAATATATTTTTCCACCTTTTCATCCAGTTGCAACCTCCCCTCGTCCCGTAATTTAAGGATGGCCATGGCAGTAAAACTTTTTGTCATAGAGGCGATCCGGAAAGCAGATTGTGTAGTGACGGGTATTTTCTTTTCTATGTTGCTATAACCGGTGGCCCTGGTGTGGATCAACCTGCCATCTACTACCAAACCATAAATGAAGCCAGGTACCTGGTGCTTTTCGCCAAATTCATTAAACATCCGGTCGATCAGGGGGATGGCCGATGTAATGCTTTTTATTCTTGTGTCGGCACTTTGCGCTACCAGTATGCCGGTGTAAAGACTGGCTACTGCTAGTAACACTGCGGGTATAATTCGTTTGTCAATATACATGGGTTGCATTTTTTTGTTTACACCGGGCACAGGGTATTTCTTCCTGCTGCCATTGATTATTTCAAAATAATTGAAGGGGTGTTTTTTAAATGTATACATTATCCGTGTATTCACCTTGCCGCCAGGGAAATATTATTTTATTGGAGTGAAAATTAATTACATTTTTGCCT
>JBBQOJ010000387.1:0-4125 GCA_038330815.1 Chitinophagales bacterium
TTTCCGGCTGGATATGGAACCTGGATTCAACACAGCAGGTTGCTGCCCGGTTGCAAAATCCTATGCATGCCTATACTACCCCGGGAACACACCTGGTATCCTTATCTACTATTTCTTCCAACGGATGTGTAAGTGCTCCCATCGTAAAATCAATCAATATTTTACCCAGGCCCCTGGCTGATATTGTGAATGCCCTGGTTTGCCTGGATTCGCCTGTAACTTTTGCTGATTCTTCCACCAACACCGGTACAAACATTGTTACCCAATGGTGGTGGCAGTTGGGAAATGGCAGTACCTCTACCTTGCAGCAACCGGTAACCACTTATACAGCAGCAGGCAATTTTACAGTGCAATTGGTAGTAACCAACAGCAATGGCTGCCTATCGGATACCATCAAAAAAATCATACAGGTGTCGTCAACGCCACTGGCTATTTTCGGGTATACAGCACCGTTATGTGAAAATAAAGCCATTGTTTTTACAGATGCTTCGGTAATCGGCCAGGGTAGTATTACGGAATGGTACTGGAAGGTGGATAACGGTAACCTTGTTACAGGCCAATCCATTACCCGGGTATTGACTGCAGGAAGCCACCAGGTTCAGCTATGGGTAAAAAACAACAATGGGTGTAGCAGCGATACCACGGGCTCGGTGATACTGGTTAACCCTTCACCTGTTATAGATTTCGTAGTGGCGGATGCCTGCAAGGATGCCCAGGTGTTTTTTTCCGGCATCCAGGCAGCCAGTGAACCGGTGGGCCAATGGCGTTGGCAATTTGGTAATGGTGGCAGCGCAATATCAAAAGATACCCAACAGGTGTACCGGCAAACGGGCACTTTCCCGGTTGCCTTACATGCCCTATCGCAGGCAGGGTGTAGCTCCGATACGGTGCAGAAGAACATCAATATTTATGCAACCAATGCGTTTGCCGGCAACGACACCATTGCTGCCACCAACCGGCCCTTGCAATTGCAGGGAAGTGGCGGTACCAGTTACGAATGGCGGCCATCCGCTGGTTTAAGTAATCCATTGATTGTAAACCCGGTGGCGATTATTAACAGTAACCGTAGCTATATACTTCGTGCTTTTACAACAGTGGGCTGCGAATCATTTGATACTATCCGCATCAGGGTTTTTGATGGCCCCGAATTGTATGTTCCCCGTGCCTTTACCCCAAATGGTGATGGATTGAATGAGTTATTAAAAGTGTTGCCGGTAGGTATGCAACAGTTTAAACAATTCAGCATTTACAACAGGCTTGGACAAATGGTGTTTACCACCAATGTGCCTGGTAAAGGGTGGGATGGTTTTTTTAAAGGCAGCCTTCAACCAGCAGGTGCCTACCTATGGATTGCGGAAGCAGTCGGCCTTAGCGGTAACCTCGTATCGCGAAAGGGAACGGTATTGCTACTTCGTTGATTTAAAAATTAAGATAAAAAATTCAGTGATAAGGCGAGCCTCCTGGCCTGGGGAACCTGCGTTCGACGTGCATTTGAATGCAACAGTTTTGTCTTCCGGACAAGAAATTATGCAGTAACAGCCGAAGGCACCAGGGAGGTGGCCATCCGGCTTAAAAAATTATAAAGTGTCTTCATGGTTTTTACTTCTTCCACCACTAAGATGCCATTTTTACCTACCTGTTTCAATTTGGCCTTATTGGTGCCTTTTTGTAAGAACTGCAGGATTCCTGTAAAAGTTTCGCTTTGAAAATATGGGGAGTCGGGATTGCTGACAAAGAAGCATTTCAGGGTGTCGTTTTTCAGCATCATCTTTTCAAATCCCAAAGTTACTGCCAGGCGCCTGCAACGAACCGTGGTAAAGAGGTCTTCTACCTGCGGAGGGATAGGCCCAAAACGATCCATCATTTCGGCGTGAAATTCGATAAGGTCCTTTTCATTTTCGCAATTATCCAACCGGCTATAAAGGCTCAGGCGTTCCGTAATACTCTCTACATAGGTATCCGGTATCAATATCTCCAGGTCGGTATCAATACTGCAGTCTTTTACAAAATCATCCTGCTGGTTAATCTCCTCTTTAAACAAGTCTTTAAAATCGGAACGTTTTAATTCCCGGATGGCTTCATCCAATATCTTCTGGTACATTTCAAAACCGATTTCTGCGATAAACCCGCTTTGTTCGCCACCCAGCATATTGCCGGCACCCCTGATATCAAGGTCGCGCATGGCAATCTGGAAGCCACTGCCTAAGTCGGTGTATTGTTCAAGTGTACTGAGGCGCTTACGGCTATCGGTGGGCAAAGTACTCATCGGCGGCGCCATTAAATAACAGAAGGCTTTTTTATTGCTACGGCCAACACGGCCACGCAACTGGTGCAGGTCGCTTAGTCCAAACTGGTGGGCATTGTTTACAATGATGGTATTTACATTCGGGATATCCACGCCACTTTCCACGATATTGGTACATACCAGCACATCGTATTTTTTATCCATAAAATCCAGGATGGTGTCCTCCAGCTGGTCACCATCCATTTGGCCATGCGCAAAAGCGATACTGATATCCGGGCACAAACCCTGTATCAAACCTTTCATCTCCGCTAACCCGTTTACCCGGTTATGAATAAAAAACACCTGCCCGCCTCTTTCCGTTTCATAGTAAATAATATCCCTGATGGCATCTTCGTTAAACACCATCACTTCGGTTTGAATGGGCTGCCGGTTGGGAGGCGGGGTATTGATGATGCTAAGGTCGCGGGCCCCCATTAAACTAAATTGCAGTGTTCTTGGTATAGGCGTTGCCGTTAGGGTAAGGGAATCAACGGTGGTGCGCAGTTGCTTTAGTTTTTCTTTTGCGGCCACCCCAAATTTTTGCTCCTCGTCAATTACCATCAGCCCCAGGTTTTTAAACTTCACATCCTTGCTCAGCAGGGAGTGGGTGCCGATGATAATGTCAATCTTTCCCTCCGCCACCCGTTGCAGGGTATCCTTTTTCTCTTTTGCCGATTTAAAGCGATTGATATAATCTACGGTAACGGGAAAGTCCTTTAACCGATCGCCAAATGTTTTAAAATGCTGGTAAGCCAGGATGGTGGTAGGTACCAGCACCGCAGCCTGTTTGCCATCGCAACAGGTTTTAAAGGCAGCGCGGATGGCTACTTCTGTTTTGCCAAATCCTACATCACCACATACCAGCCTGTCCATCGGGGCCGGCTTTTCCATATCCCTTTTTACATCCTCCGTGGCCTTACCCTGGTCGGGCGTATCCTCATAAATAAAAGAAGCTTCCAGTTCTGTTTGCAGGTAGTTGTCCGGGCTATGCATAAAGCCTTCCTGGCTTTTCCGCTGTGCGTATATTTTAATCAGGTCGGTGGCAATGTCCTTTACCTGGCGTTTCGTTTTTTCTTTTAGTTTGTTCCAGACATCACTACCCAGTTTATTCATTTTAGGTACCGTGCCTTCCTTGCCACTGTATTTGCCAATTTTGTGCAGGGAGGAAATATTTACATACAACAGGTCCCCGTCTTTATACTGAATGCGCACTGCTTCCTGCATGCGGCCGTTGGCTTCAATTTTTTGCAGTCCGCTAAACACCCCTACGCCATGGTCGATGTGTGTTACATAATCCCCCGGTTGTAATTCGCGTAATGTTTTTAAAGTAAGCGCTTTGTTTTTACTAAAGGCCTGCTTTACCTTGTATTTATGGTACCGTTGAAATATCTGGTGATCCGTATAACACACTACTTTCAAATCATCATCTATAAACCCTTCATGGATGGAAGTGGCAATGGGTATTACTGGAAGTTCGGCTTTGAGATCCGTGAAAATAATGTGCAGCCTTTCCAGTTGTTTGGGATTGTCGGCAAACAGGTAGATATTGTATTTTTTACTTTCATATTCCTGCAGGTTTTTAATCAACAGGTTGAACTGGCGGTTAAAAGCGGGTTGCGATTGGATGGTATAAGGTAGCCTGGTAAAGCTGCCCTTGGCAACATCACTAAAATAGCTTTTCGAACCAAATTCAATAATATGTCGTTCTGCGAGTTGGGTTTCAACTACTTCGCCTTTTACAAAATCCTGAGCCGTTACTTCCACCTTCTCATTAATTTCATGCTCATCACCGGCAGGCCCCTTGCGTGTATCCGTAACTGTTGATTGTACCTCCAGGAATA
>JBBQOJ010000388.1:0-4124 GCA_038330815.1 Chitinophagales bacterium
AATTTTACAAAAGCAATTTTACAGGGAAAATTCAATTCCCACCAGCGACTTTATTGTTACGCAATCATTGCACGAACTACTTGGTTTGCAAAATTTTTTGCCTGCTGTTCACAAACTGGCAATGGGCGGCTATGACGGGAAGGGCGTACAAATAATTATAACCCCCGATGACATCCCCCTTGGTTTTAATGCGCCTTCGGTATTGGAAAAAATGGTGGCCATCAAAAAAGAAATTGCTGTGATCGTTGCGGTGAATGACAAGGGCGAAACCACCGTTTATCCTGCCGTGGATATGCTTTTTGATCAACGCTTAAATTTGCTGGAATACCAGGTGAGCCCGGCCGATCTTCCCGAAAAAGTATTATGGAAGGTAGAAGCCATTGCCATGAAGGTGGTGAAGGAACTCAACAGCGCAGGTATTTTCGCAGTGGAGCTTTTTGTTGACACGGATGACCAGGTGTTTGTAAATGAAACAGCCCCCAGGGTACACAATAGCGGGCACCATACCATTGAAGCTAATTTTTCGTCGCAGTTTGATATGCTCTGGCGCATTATGTTGGGGTACCCCTTGGGTAGCACCGAACACATACTGCCTGCAGCCATTGTAAACCTGGTGGGTGCAGCGGGCTGTTCGGGCCCGGCTAAGTACGAGGGATTGCAGGAGATATTGCAAATAGAGAATGTGTTTGTACATATCTATGGTAAAAAAGAAACCCGGCCTGGCCGTAAGATGGGGCATATCACCATCCTTAGCAAAGAAAAGCAGGAACTGGTACACCAGGCCAACCGAATAAAACAAACCGTTCGGGTGGTAAGCGAATGAACCCTGGCATACTATTGCTTATTTCCTATGCCTGCCCAATAAATTGAAACTGGTAAGTAAACGGGGAGGGCAGCACCTGCCACTGTTACCTGTTGCTGACCCGCAGCCTGTAAGGATCAACGAACTACCTGTAATGGATAGAGGCAGTGAACAACAGGGACAATTTACCTCCATTAAAAAAAACATCACTTAACACGATTACATGAAAAAAATAGCCTTGTTAGCCGGGTTACTCATCGTTGTAATACTCGCGTTTTCCCATGAGTATATTTTGCTTGCCTATAAATTCAAGGTGAGCAAAGGCGATACGCTGGAAATGCATTTATTTGTGGCAGATGGTTTTAATTTAGATATGGAACGGCCGATGCAACCCCAGGCGACCAGCCGTTTTGAGTTATTAAATGAAAATGGCGTAATCAATTTACTGTCGGCCACCGCCGGTGGAGCCTTGCCAATTGTATACCGGCAGGTGGATTTTGAAGGGCTCGGTTTGTTGTATATGGAGCGGAAGTATGCCTACCTTAACCAGCCAACCGCCAACTTTTTAGCCTATCTCCGGGAAGACCATATTGACAATATCAAGATAAAAAATGATCCGCTACAACCGCTGCAGCGGGAGCGATATACGCGGTACATCAAATCGCTGGTGCAAAGTGGCCAACCCCGTAAAGACACCTTGTTTAAAACCAACACCGGCCAGCAATTTGAAATCATCTTATTGCAAAATCCTTACCTGCTGAAAATAGGGGCCTCCCTGCAGGTACAATTACTTTTTAAAGGCAGGCCGCTTACAGGTAAAGTGGTTACCGCCCGAAACAGAACCGGTGCATTGCCGGCGATTGCAATCACTGCCAGTACCAACCAACAAGGGATATGTTCATTTCCTTTACCAAGACAAGGGGAATGGTTTATTCATGTAACGCACATGATTCCCTGTATGGATAAATCAATAGCGGATTGGGAAAGTTTTTGGGCCTCGTACAGTTTTGGAATAAGCAAATGAGCATGCCCTTCCGGAGTTACCAACCTGTACCTTGATATTGCCAGTAGCCATTACCGCTAGTCGAACGCTATACAGGCGTAAAATGATATTACAAACTGAGCTGACTGGCCAGCCGCTTTAATTCAATTTCTGCAAACTTGGCCGAATAATTCAGGTTCACCAAACGGAAACCCGAGGCTTCAAAACTTTGCTGGGCATTTTTCACGTCAACAATGGTAGCCTGTTTAAACTGGAAACGCTGCAATGCCAGCTCGAGTAACTGCGAGGATAGCTGGTAGTTTTTTTGTTCTGTTTCTAATTGCTCCAGGGTAGAAATATAGGCTTGATAGGAGCTTACCACCAGTGCCCGGTAATCCCTCCATAATATTTGCTTATTAATTTCGGCACTTGCTACATTTACCTCCGCCACGCGTTGCTGCCGCTTAAAAATTTGCCCGTTGTAAATAGGGATACCCAGCGTAAGCCCAATGGCCGGACCATAGTTTTGATTTAGCAATAGCTGGCCAGCTGCTGCCTGGTTGCGGTTAAAGTTGTACCCGGCATTGGCCCGTACCGATGGGTACCGTTGGGCGGACGTTTCTTTCACAATCTGTTGGTTAATCCTGATTTCATTTTCTGCAGCAATGATATCCGGGTTACTGGAAAGCCTGTTTAATACCTGGTCGAGCTGGAGGGTTTTGTCAACTAGAATTGTATCGCGGATAATAATAAGGGAATCTGGGTTTAAGGTGAGCAGGCGCAGCAATTCGGTTTTAGCCTGGTCAATAATCAATTGCTGGGAAATTTGCGATTGCTGCAACGCGTTCAAATCAATCTGCGCCTGGAAAAGATCCGCATTATTAGCTAACCCCACACTTTGCCTGGCTTTCACAATATCCAATTGTTGTTGCGAGGCTTCAATTGATTTCTCAACAGTTTTTAAAAAACTTTGTTGTCGAACGATATCGTAATAGGCTGACATCACCCCACCGATGATATTCTGTACCTGTGAATTCAACAGGGATTGGCTTTGTTTTTGTAATTCTGCCAGCCTACCCTTTGTGGCCACCACCCGTTTCCCGTTGTACAGCAACATGCTAACAGCAACATTAGAATTTAACTGGTTTACTGCAGCCGCGTTTCGGTTGATAGTAACACCGGTATTGAGTTTCTGGTTGATGGTGGAAACATTCTCATTATTGGTTACATTGAGCGCCACCAACGGTAAGCCACCGGCAATTCCCCTGTGATTAAGGATGGTATTAATTTCTACGTCGTTTTCCGATAATTGAATATCAAGGCTGTTCTTTAAGGCGATATTAACGGCATCGGGTAAACGCAACACTTCCTGGGCGGCACCTTTTATGGAAATGAATAAGAATAGGAAATACCAAAACGGCTTTGTCATCCTGCTTAGTTTATACTTTCTTTTTTAAAATTTTCCGGGGTACTACCAGTTTCCTGCACGGTCACTGTAACGGGAGCAATCTCCACTTCCGGTAGGGGTACCTTGTGTTTACGGGATAAAAAGGTATAGATGGCGGGTATAATAAACAGGGTAAAGATCAACGAAAACATGATACCCCCTACTACCACAATCCCCAAGGGTACTCGGCTGCTGGCCGATGCGCCAAGGCCCAGCGCAATGGGCAAGGCACCCAATGAAGTGGCCAGGCTGGTCATCAGGATCGGCCTTAGGCGCTGCTGCGAAGCTTCCAGTACCGCCTTCACTTTATTCATCCCCTGGTCTCTTTTTTTATTGGCAAATTCAACAATCAGGATACCGTTTTTAGTAACCAACCCGATTAACATAATCATACCAATTTCTGAAAAGATATTCAATGTTTGTCCAAAGATGAAGAGGCTTAACAAGGCACCTGCCATGGCCAGTGGTACCGTTAGCATGATAATGAACGGGTCTACAAAACTTTCAAATTGTGCTGCCAGGATCAGGTAGATCAGCATCAGTGCCAGTGCAAAGGCGAAAGCAATATTGGAGGAACTTTCCGCATAGTCTCGTGAAGGCCCGGTGAGCGAAGTTTGATAGCTTTCATCCAGCAATTTTTTACCAATGGCATCCATTGCCTTTACACCATCACCAATGGTTTGTCCATCTGCAAGCGAAGCAGAAATGGTAGCGGCTTTATAACGGTTGTAGTGGTATAGCGTGGAAGGGCTACTACTTTCTTCCAGTTTTACCACGGCACTTAGCGGTATGGATTCTCCCCTTGAATTGCGCACAAATAACTGCGTAATATCGCCCGGTTGAGAACGGTCGCTGCGATCTACCTGGGCGATCACCGAGTACTGGTAACCATT
>JBBQOJ010000389.1:0-4109 GCA_038330815.1 Chitinophagales bacterium
CCTTACTAACCAGCACGGACGCACGCAGGCGCAGCTGTTATACGAGGTGCAGAAAATTATCTCCCCGATGGATATCAACAATTTTAGAACAGTGATACAGTCGGTGATTGTTGAACCCCGTTTACTGGAATTTATTGCTACCATTGTAAATGAAACACGCAACAATCCGGCGTTGTACCTGGGTGCTTCACCAAGGGCCTCCCTGGCGATATTGCGGGCCTCCAAAGCACATGCGGCGATGCGGGGAAGGGATTTTGTAACTCCGGAAGACATCAAGGAAATGGCGCCGCCGGTATTAAGGCATCGGATTATTTTAACACCCGAAAAGGAAATGGAAGGATTAACTGCCGATGATTTAATCGATAGTATATTAAAAGCCGTGGAAGTGCCCAGGTAAGAAAAATTGGCGGTTGTTAACCGTAATCTTTACGATACAGCATTGGCTGACGGAGAGTGGTAGCAAGGATTGATGAAAACAAGGTGGACCGCAACAGCTACCTTTGTTACGGCACAACAAATAATAATTACAGTTATTTAATGCGACCTTGACAAATTTTAAAGCCTTAGGCTAGACCTATTTTGTCAAAGTACATTAAATAGCAACCTTAATAATTTACACATTTGATACAACCCATAGCAGCTACCCTTGCCCGCTTTCCCGCCATTAAACCAGTTGTTGGCTGGAAGGGGCTTTACCTGGCTAACCGGTTTTACCTGGTGTTGGGTGGGTGTATATTTTTGTTCATTCTTTCCTTTTTCCTTCCGCCATTTTTTATCATCCCTAAAGTGGTTACCTATGCCTTTGGGGTATTGCTGGTAGTGGATATTTTTTTTGTTTTCCTGCTCAGTGCACCACCCCGTGCCAGGCGGGTAATCGCCGAAAGGTTTAGCAACGGCGATGATAATAAGGTAACTTTAAAAATTACCAACCGGATGCGATTTAAAGTAAAGATGGACATCATTGATGAATTACCCGTACAGTTTCAGCTGCGCAACTTTACCTTGCACCAAACTATTAAAGCAGGGGAAGAGGTGTTGGTTGCTTACCAGGTTCGGCCAACCGAAAGAGGGGAGTACCATTTCGGAAATATCATCATGTACAGCCGTTCGCTGTTGGGGCTGGTAATGCGGCGACACGATGAGGCCTCCGCTATTTCCATCCCGGTTTATCCTTCTTTTTTACAATTGCGTAAATACGAGTTGCTGTCTCAAACCACCATTCAATCCGAACATGGCAATAAAAGAATGCGTAAAATTGGCCACAGCATGGAGTTTGAACAAATAAAAGAATATGTTCGGGGTGATGATATCCGTACCATTAACTGGAAAGCTACCGCCCGTAAAGCTTCCCTGATGGTAAATAATTTTACGGATGAAAAGAGTCAGCAGGTGTATTGTATTATTGATAAAGGACGTTTAATGAAAATGCCTTTTGCTAATTTGAGCCTGCTCGATTACGCCATTAACAGCTGCCTTGTACTAAGCAATGTGTGTTTAAAAAAGCAGGATAGGGTTGGGCTCATCACCTTCGACAATAAGATGGGTACTATACTGGCCGCTGATCGCACGCCCATCCAGCAGGCCAATATCCTGCAACTGCTGTACAACCAGCAGGCCTCTTTTTTGGAAAGCGATTTTGAAATGCTGTATATGCAATTACGTAACCGGGTAAAGCAACGTAGCCTGCTGGTGTTATTCACCAACTTTGAGTCATTATCGGGGCTAAAACGCCAACTGAATTTCCTGCGCTCCATTGCCAAACACCATTTGCTGATGGTGGTGTTTTTTGAAAATACCGAACTACAACAACTTTCGGCAGCTGAAGCACTCACCCTGGAGGAAGTTTATGTAAAAACGATCGCAGAGAAATTTGCCTATGAAAAACGGCGCATCGTAAAGGAATTGTCCAGCCATGGTATCCTTTCAGTTTTAACGGCACCGGAAAAATTAACCGTAAATGCCATCAATAAATACCTTGAATTAAAAGCCAGGCAAGCCATCTAACAAGGTAGCAAGGTGGCTTCGGCCGCATCCAATACCCATGCGGTGTGACGTGTTTCCCCTGGTGGTGGCAGGTTGCTGCTTCAGCCCGGTGATGTACCTTTGCCGAAAATATACAGTGGCAAGGAAACAGACATACCGATTAAGATACACCAATCAACTGGTAGCAGCAGGTGAGCAACCCGAACAAACCCCGCGGGTAAAACGCCCGCCCATTGATCCTGCCATACAGTTGCCTTACGCGGAAGGGAAAGTAGTGTTAATCGATAAACCAATACACTGGACCTCCTTTGATGTCATTCGGAAAATGCGGGGCATTTTACAGATAAAGAAAATTGGCCATGCCGGCACGCTGGATCCGCTGGCAACAGGGCTATTGGTGGTTTGCACCGGGAAGTTTACAAAAAAAATTAATGAGTATATGGCCCAGCTGAAAGTATATACAGGCCATATTACCCTGGGCGCGACAACGCCTACCTACGACCTGGAAAGCCTGCCTGTTGAGCAGAAAGATTTTAGTGGTATTACTCCCGAAATGATCCACGAAGCCACCCTGCCATTTATTGGTACCAGTCAGCAATACCCACCCGTGTTTTCCGCAATTAAAAAGGATGGCGTTGCTGCCTATGAACTGGCCAGGCGGGGAAAGCCCGTTACGATGGAGGCCAGGGAAATAACCATTCATCGTTTTGATATAACGGCCATTGAGTTACCTGTTATCGCTTTTGAAGTGGCCTGTTCAACGGGAACGTATATACGCAGCCTGGCCAACGACTTTGGCGTTGTCTTGGGTTGTGGCGGGTATTTAAGCAGTTTGCGGCGTACGGCTATTGGCGACTTCAGTGTAGCAGATGCATTCACCATGGAAGCGTTTGAACAACAAACAGGCCAGCAGGTGGTTGATTAATGCTGAGACCGTATCGTTTAAGACGGATACCACAGGGGGGAAGTCACTTACTGTAACCATCAGCGCAGGTGTTTCTTCAGCTTGCTTTGGCCAGGTCGGCGCATGTTAAAAGGGGTAACTTAAACCAATGGTAAAATTAAAATTTTCGTAGCGCCATACCCTATTCTCATTGACAATATTGCCGGGAGAAATTTCAATTGGGTCTCCTTTCTTGAAAAGGTTATCAAAAGTAATATCAGGTATTTGCCAGCCATTGTTTTTTGCAATATCAGGGCGCTTCACCCGGAAACCGAGATCGAACCGGATAAGGAAATAACTGAAATCAAAACGAAAGCCGGTACCTGCCGTTACCCCTAATTGTTGGTATAGGCGACTGAAATTTAATTGCAGGCTATCCGGCCCACCGCCCACCCGCGTATTTTTAAAATTCCATACATTGCCAGCATCAACAAACAGTGCACCCTTCAGTACCAGTGAATTGGGAATTAACTGGACAATGGTATAACGGTATTCGCCATTGATCTCGAGGCGAACATCCCCGGTACGGTCGTTTAAAGCCAATGAATTATACGGAGCAAGGCGTTTTGCGCCCGGCCCGATTCCCCGGATAGGCCAGCCACGCATGCTATTGGCGCCACCGGCAAAATATTGTTTAAAGAAGGGAAGGGAAGAATCGCTCGATCCAATCGGGATACCCACCCCGCCAAATACCCGGAAGATGCGGGCTGTTTTTAGCCGGTTAACCACAAAAGTATATTCAAGATCTGTTTTAATAAACTGCCGGAGATGCTTTTTAAATAAACCAAAACGGCCCAACAGTAAGCCAGACTCTTCGATATTCCATCTAAAAGTACGTACCGTGTTAGGCCGCTTTGGATTAATGTAGATAGATGAATAACCATAGTTCAATACACCAATTACCAACGCTGTATTAAACGAGTAGCGCAAATAAGGATTTAATTCCACCGTTTTTTTAAAACTATCCGACTGGTTGTACAGGTAAGAGTACTCAATATTTAAAAATTTGAACAAGTTTTTTCTGTTGGCGTGTTTTTCACTGGTAAACTCGTTGCCAAAGGCAGCACTGGCAGACAACTGGTTAAAAAGGTTGATCCGGTTGGTGTAGGCCGGTACAAGGTTAATAAATGTTTGTTGCGAGCGTAATTTTTTATTGGGATAGAACAGGGTGATAGGTCCAATT
>JBBQOJ010000390.1:0-4108 GCA_038330815.1 Chitinophagales bacterium
AATGGCTGTGCACCTGCAATAACGGAGATGGTTTCAAGAATATCATTGTTATCTACAAAAAAATTATTGTTTACACCGCGGATATTAATGTCTATCCCACGGCACAGCTGCGTTCCTTTTTTTTGTATGGCAGCCACCAGCAACACCACGGTGCCTGCGCCCACGAGGCACCAAAATACCGCAAGTAACATTTTCTGTATGATGTGCTTTTTTGCCATTTTATACGGTATTGCTGTTTCAGCAATTGCCTGCTTTTATATTTTTTCCGTTAGTAATTCCTTTAGTGGTGCTACCAGTGTGTCGATATCACCTGCACCGGCGGTTATCACCATCCATCCTTCATAACCTTCTTCTACGTGGGCTTCCAACTCCTGTTGAAAATGCAGCAATAATTTTTCTTTGTCCATCACCATCCTGTTTTCGTTGTGCATCCGATCAATTATCATTTCACTATTCACTCCCTCCATAGGTTGTTCCCTGGCGGGATAAATGGGCAACAATATTGCTTCGTCTGCGAGGTCCAGTACCTCGGCAAAACCATCTGCCAGGTCGCGGGTGCGACTAAATAAATGTGGCTGAAACACTACGATGCACTTCTTCTGGGGAAAAAGTGCCCTGGCGCCGGTGATCAAGGCCCTTAATTCTTCGGGGTGATGCGCATAGTCATCAATCAGCACGCGGTGGCTGTTTTTTATTATATATTCAAACCTCCGTTTCACTCCCCTGAATGCAGCCACTGCTTCCCGGATTTTTTCATCACCAATTCCTATGGAATGCGCCACGATAATAGCGGCAATCATATTCTCGATGTTATGTTTGCCCCCCATGTTTAATACCACCTTTTTTAAAACCCATTCGTCTTTACCCGGCTCCTTTACCACTACATCAAATAAATAGCTTCCATCCTGCATACGGGTATTGAAGGCAAACGCATTGGCCTGTTGATCTTCGGCGTGGTAGGTTAACCTGTTTTCACCATGCAGCGACGCCTCCCTTGCCAGCCCATGTTTACTTATCAATATACCTCCTGGTTTTAACCGTGCGCTGAAATCAATAAATGCCTGTTCCATGTGCTCCGCTGTTCCATAAATATCCAGGTGGTCAGCATCCATGGAACTGATAATGGCGATATCGGGACTTAACTTCAAAAAACTGCGGTCATATTCGTCGGCTTCCACCACACACACTTCATTGCTGCTACTCCAGAAGTTACTGTTGTAGTTCACTGAAATACCGCCCAGGAATGCATTGGCACCATAGCCGGTGTGCCGAAGGAGATGCCCAACCATGGTACTGGTGGTGGTTTTCCCGTGTGTACCCGCCACACAAATATTAAACGACGATAAAGTAATGGCACCCAGCACATCGCTCCGCTTTACTATTTTCAAATTATTTTCGCGGCAATAAATCAATTCCTTATGATGGTTTGGCACCCCTGGGGTATACACTACCAGTTGTGCGGCCTGGTCAACCAGTGCGGGGTTATCTTCAAAATGTATTGAAATACCTTCGGTGGCTAACTGCCTGGTAAGCGCCGTAGGTGTTTTATCATACCCACTAACGGAGACGCCTAACGATACAAAATATCGTGCCAATGCACTCATCCCAATACCACCAATGCCAATAAAATATACCGCTTCCTTTACCCCTTCGGCGGGTACAGCTACCTGTAATGCACTAATTATTTTATGGTACTCCTTCATGATACTATTTACCGTTTACTTATTCCATTTAAATGATGCCGGGCGTTCTCCTTCCTGCTTCTTACGGTACTATCCGGCTTCCTGTAAGGCCCTCAAAATTTCCATCGCTATCACCGTATCAGCATCGGTGATGGCCAATTGGCTGATATTATCAATTAACTGCTGCTGCCTGCGCTCCGCTTTCGACAATTCAAATAGTGTTGGTAACAGGGATTGCATGGCATCGCTGTCCTTTATCATCAATGCGGCATTTTTATTTACCAGTTGTTGTGCATTTACCGTTTGATGATCCTCTGCCGCAAAGGGGTAGGGAACAAAAATTACAGGCTTCTTCATAACACACAATTCAGCTACCGACATGGCTCCACTCCTACTGATCACGATATCTGCCGCCGCATAGGCGTACTCCATCTGAACAATAAAATCACTGGCCCAAACATTGGCTTTACCTTCAGCTATTTTGCCGGCCGTTTCTGCAAAAGGCTTTCCAGTTTGCCAGATAAGCTGGAGCTCATTTTCCTCAAAGCGATTCAATCCCGCTGCCAGGGCCTCATTGATATTTTTTGCACCCAGGCTTCCCCCAATGGAGAGCACTGTTTTCTTTTGTGGTGACAATCCAAAAAACCGAAGGGCATCTTCCCTGGTGACGGCACTGCCGGTTATGCTTACCCTAACCGGGTTACCGGAAAGCAATAGTTTTTGCGCCGGGAAAAATTTGTCCATTCCATCGCTCGCAACAAAAATTTTAGTGGCCTGTTTGCCCAGCAGTTTGTTGGCTTTACCGGCAAATGAATTACTCTCATGAATAAAAGTGGGAATCCGTTTTGCCTGTGCAAATTTCAACACGGGAAAACTCGAATACCCTCCTACACCGATCACCGCAGTTGGCTTAAACAACCTGAAAATCTCCCGCACCTGCAAAAAACTTGTAAGCAATTTGTACGGGAGGGCGATATTTTTAATCAAAGAACTTCTGTTAAACCCGGCGATATTAATCCCCCGGATATTATAACCTGCCTGGGGCACTTTTTCCATCTCCATTTTTCCATTGGCCCCCACAAATAGTATTTCGGTGGTGGGTGCTATTTTAACAATGGCGTTGGCAATGGCAATGGCCGGAAAAATATGCCCACCAGTTCCACCGCCTGCAATGATGATGCGTGGCCAGGAGGCACTACCCACACCTTGTTGGTGTTGTTGATTGCGGCCATTGTTATTTTCTTCGCTCATGTACCAATATTAAACAGGTGTCCTTTTCAATTATTTACCATCTATTTAGGCCGCTTAAATGCTGCCTTATGGCCTTACTCCTCCGTTGCTGTGGTAGCCAGCACAGCAGGGCTTTCCTGCTGCTCCACATTTCTGGCCACACTTAAAATAATACCGATGGATAAACAAGTAAAAAGAAAACTACTTCCGCCCATACTTACCAACGGTAAGGTAACCCCGGTGTTGGGAAATACGTTTACGTTTACGCCCATATTGGCAATTGCCTGGATCACCAGGGTAAAACTGAGCGCCAATGCCAAAAAGGCGCCAAAGGCAAACGGGCATTTCCGGTACAACCGGATGCACCGGTATAAAAACAATAAATAAATAAACATAATAAATGCGCCTCCCAAAAACCCATATTCCTCCAGGATAATCGCATAGATAAAGTCGCTGTAGGAATGGGGTAGAAAATTCCTGGCATTGCTGTTACCCGGCCCCCGGCCCACCCAGCCGCCACTGGCGATCGCAATTTTTGCCTGGTTTACCTGGTAGGAACGTTCATTGTTGTCGCCCTTGGTGCTGTACATAAATGTTTGTATACGGCTGATCCAGGTGGGTACCCTGCCGGATGCAAACATGGCAGGCAGGTCTTTCGACTTACCTTCTTCCTTATCATAATAACTTACCGCTACCATCATTAACACGATCACGGGAACCAGGGAAATACCAACGGTAGCCAACATGTGTTTGGTATTTATTCTCCCGATAAACATCAGCATAAAACTTGTACCAGCAACCAATATTGCAGTAGATAGGTTGGCGGGAGCAATCAGTCCAAAAATAATAACCACCGGAATAATAACCGGCAAAAAGCCCTTCTTAAAATCTTTGATCACTTTTTGCTTTTTACTTAACTGGCGGCTCAGGTACATAAACAACGCCAGCTTCGCAAGATCCGACGTTTGAAATGTCATATTAATTACCGGTAGTTTAATCCAGCGGCTACCTTCATTTAGAGTGGCGCCAAAAAAGTAGGTATAAATTAATAAGGGAATTGAAATCAAAAAAAGGATCAGCGCTTCCCTCGTGTAAATGGTATAATTTACCCTGTGCGCAAAATAAATAATGATTACTCCCAGGATTATATAAGTGAATTGTTTATACAGGTAGCTTTCGGTGCTCTTACTGTTTTT
>JBBQOJ010000391.1:0-4103 GCA_038330815.1 Chitinophagales bacterium
ACATTGGCATGTTGCATTTTCCAGCAACGGTTGGCCAATTTATTTTTTGCCACATACTTCCCATCAGGATTTTTTCGGTACCGGCTGTATTTATCAATGGTGGGTATCAATTGGTTGGGGTCATTCTCGTAGTCATATACCTGGGCGGTTTTAAAGCGCACTTCATCTACCCCCACTTCTTTCGCAAGTCTTTTTATATCATTAATCTGGTGTTCGTTCGGCTTTACCACCAGGAACTGGAAGAAAACAAAGGGCGTTTTACTATTCAGCGCTTTTTTCCATTTCACTATATTGCGGGCACCTTCCAGTACTTTTTCCATTTTTCCACCCACGCGGTATTGCTGGTAAACTTCCTGGGTAGTGCCATCAATGGAAATAATCAGGCGATCAAGCCCGCTTTCAATGGTTCTTTTGGCCGCTGCATCATTCAGGTAATGGGCATTGGTAGAAGTAGCGGTATAAATGCCTTTGCTATTGGCATAGGCCACCATGTCTAAAAATCCGGGGTTTAAATAAGGTTCTCCCTGGAAATAAAAAATCAGGTACAATAGTTCCTGGTGTATCTCATCGATGGTGCGGGTAAAAAAATCTTTTTCCAGCATACCGGTAGGGCGGGTAAAGGCCCTTAAACCGCTCGGGCATTCGGGGCAGCGCAGGTTGCAACTGGTTGTAGGTTCAAATGAAATGGAAACGGGATAACCCCATTGAACCGGTTTATTAAGTAAACGGCTGGCATAGAAACTGCCCAATACTTTCATTCCATTCCAAAATCGCTTGAAAGTTAATTTGCTCAGCAGGTTGACGCTATCATTCCAGTTAAAATCGGGCATACCTGCAAAATTACTGGTAATTAATTGGTTGGCGCTTTAAAATGGCTTGTAAAATTGACAGGCCTATCCCGGATATCAATGCCTGCATGAAGTGTGCAATAAACACCTGATTGCTAATCCTGGGAGGGGATTGATCCACATGGGTGAACAACGCTGCCATTGGTGAGTAAAATCAAGGGGGCACTTATTTTTCTATATAATCGGAGGGCACTTCTAACAAAAGATCATTCAAATTTGCTGGTAACAATATTTTCTCTTCCCTGAAAGTAAGCTGCTTATTAATAAAGGCTTCGTAATTATTAAATATTACATTCAAAGTGATGAAATTTAACACATAGGCCCTTGTTTCTGCAGGAAGTAAATTTTTAATGTCCCAAAAGGTAGGATTTTCCTTACCACTCCTCGCCATAGCGTTCCATACATTGCCTACGCCACAATTATAACTTGCCACCACCAACAGCCAGTTATCCTCAAGGTTTCTTCTACGGTCGCGCAGGTAACGGGCAGCAGTGTGAGTGGCAACACTGAAATTCATTCGGTCGTCCTTTTTTACCTTCACCTTTTTACCCTTTTGTTTCTTTG
The DNA here is from genome assembly GCA_038330815.1 of Chitinophagales bacterium. GTDB lineage: Bacteria > Bacteroidota > Bacteroidia > Chitinophagales > Chitinophagaceae > Ferruginibacter. Next base: position 1,413 of record JBBQOJ010000391.1, read on the forward strand.
CTGCCTGTAGCTTTGCCAATTTTTTCTTTTCGGCAGCGGTAAGGTGGGTTACATACTGCATACCATATTCCTTCGCTACTTCATCCATAATTTGCCAGTAGCCAACGGCACCCGCTTTGGAAACGGCATTACCATTATAAGCCGATTCAAGCGGTAATAATACCTTTAATTCTTCAGGAAGTTGGTACTTCTTTAGAATTGCGGTTGCCTTTGGGAGAAAGGTTTTTCCTTTCGAGAACATCCTAATAATATAATCCCTGCGGTTAACGGAAAATTTTTCAATGTACGCCATCGCTTCTTCCTCATTGCCTTTAAGTATTTCCGGAAAGACAACGTTGGCCTGGCGAACTATATAATGTGGAAGTGCGCTTTTATGATTGGAGGCGAGAAATGGATTGTGCACACTGTCTGGAGCCGTTTGCGCAAAAGAAGAAGTATCACCAAATAAAAGTATTCCAATACCTACAATTGAAACGGATTTTACCAATGCATTTGAAATGCCTTTCATCAATAACATACTTATATAATTTGTTATACAATAGGGTGTGCAAAGCTAACGGGGTTTTAAGGTTAATATTGTTTTGCCCTTACCGGACGAGTGTTTTTAACGATTTTATGGCGATTGCCACTATAGTTTCGTTAAAGTTTCTTCTCTTTTCTAAACAGATTTCTGCACTTTTACATGCATTTCAAGAACGTGGCAAAAAAGAAGAAAAAAAAATTTACCGGTACCCTCACTTTTATTTTACTGTTGCTGGCGGCGATGGCGGCAACTACCTGGTACATTACCAACCGGGTGAACAAGCCAAAATTTGTTCGCTACCCTGCTTTTGGTATTGATTTACCGTCAAATTATTCAATTCATGGGATAGATGTAAGCCGGCATCAATCGGCTATTGATTGGAAAGGGGTTAAGGCCATGCAAATAAAGGATATAAAGATTGGGTTTGGTTTTATGAAGGCCACAGAAGGTATTCAAAATGTTGATGGCCGTTTTAGAAAGAACTGGTTCGAGGCGAAAAAAGCGGGTATCCCCCGGGGCGCTTATCACTTTTTTATACCCAGTAAAAGTGGCAAGGCACAGGCTGACAATTTTATAAGTACCGTTCATCTTGAAAAAGGCGATTTACCACCGGTTTTAGATGTGGAGCAAATACGTGGTACCAGTGTTGCCAATTTACAACAGCGTGTAGCAGATTGGCTTACCATGGTGGAAGACCATTACAACGTTAAACCCATTATTTATACCAATGCCGATTTTTACAAAAATTACCTGGCGGACCGGTTCGACGATTATCCATTGTGGGTGGCGCATTACCTTGTAAAGGATAAACCAAGGATAAAAAGAAAATGGGTTTTTTGGCAGCATAGTGAAACAGGCAGGGTAAATGGCATAAAAGCGCGGGTTGATTTTAACGTGTTTAATGGAGACAGTACTGACTTTGAAAACCTGCTGGTGCAGGAATAATTACTACGAAGCGCTGTTGCTGGTTGGTACTTATGTTATTTAATGAACCTATTACCTATTTATTTTGTCATAGATAACTTATGGAAGATGATGTAAGGGCATTTTTGATTAGAATAATGCAATCTATTTCAGTGGGACTGGTTTGGCTATTGCTAAACATGACAATTGGTATTTATTATGGGTATGCGTTTTTTGAAGGCCGTGCCAACCTGGGCAATGTAATTTATTATGTAGCCTTTATCGTTTCGCTGGTGCTGCTTATCCGCTACCTGAAAAAGAAATGGAAGGGTTGGAATGAGATTAACTATTGATTGGCCTCACTAACTGCTATGATCCGATATTATCACCCATTTCCCATTAAGTTTCCGGATTAAAAGGGTAAATGCACCATTTAAATTACCTGCGCTTCGGGTTAATTGCCATTTCCCGACAACAAAAAAATAAATAACCGACAAGCGTTTCACCTCCAGCAGGTCAAATGCCAGTTGGCCCATTGCGGCGGTATCGGGATAGTTGGATATATAATTGTCCAGCGTCTGTTGCCATCCATAAGTTACTCCCCGTTTGCCAATAAACATGAGGGAGTCATTTTTCCAATACCCCTCCATAAAGGAGGTAATACTACCAGCATTCCATTGCTGTTGCTGATCAGCCAATATCTTTCTCACTGCCTTTTCATCCGGCGTTTGTGTTCTTACCTCGCCGGCCAACAGTAATATACCCATCAGGAGCAATAATTTTTTCATGGTATTTTTTTCACCAAGTTAATTAAATACCCATAAAGGAAAGGTTCCACTGCAAACCGTACCAGCTTTTTCTAGAAATTATATACAGGAAGGCAACAAACTGGGTCGTCTTTGTGCAAGTTATATATGTGCGCTGAGCGGAAAGGTGGACTATATGCTAATGCTTATGATGCGGGGAAGAACATTTGCTACGATGGCATAACTGGTAATTATAGTAATGTGCGCCAATGATTAGTGGTACTGCAGCAATTAAAAACCAGTTTTCCAAGGGATGAAAAAACTGCTTTAAAACCAGCAATATAAACCCGGTGGTAAAAATCAATACAGGTAATAAAGAGCGATGATGTTTATAATAACCATGAAACAGGGAATAGGCACCCACCACAAATGCAAGGGCAATCATCCCCCACTCAAATGCCGGGTTGTGAATGATGTTAATGCCAAATACCGGCAAAGCCGAGACCAGCAAGGGTAGCA
>JBBQOJ010000392.1:0-4100 GCA_038330815.1 Chitinophagales bacterium
ATCCCGGCAGGGACAGCATCATTGGTATCCTGAACCGCTTTGCAGCCGCGGTAACGAAAGTACAGGATGCTTCATCCGGCGTATGGTACGATATGGTGGACCTACCCAACAGGGCAAAAAATTACAAGGAATCATCAACCTCTGCCATGTTGGTATATACACTTGCAAAAGGCGTGCGCAAGGGTTACCTTCCCGAAAGGTATTTGCAAAATGCTAAAAAGGGATACGCCGGCATTATTAAAGAATTTATTGAAGTGGATAGTAAAGGGCAAACCAATTTGAAGGGAACGGTGACCGTTTCCGGCCTGGGAGGAAAACCCTGCCGCGATGGCAGTTTTGATTATTACATGCGGGAGAAAGTGATCACCAACCATCCCAAGGGCATGGGCGCCTTTATTATGTGTGCGGTTGAAATGGAAATGGCCGCCCTGCCAAAACCTTGCAAAGGCAAGCAGGTGCTGCTGGATGCTTATTTTAACAACGAATGGCGCAAGGAATTATATGGTTTTAATAAACGCCGGCACTATACCTGGGATGATACCGAACACGGGGGTATCAGCCAGCTGGGTGATATTATTCATAGCTATGGCGCCGCTACCGCCACCTTGGAACAAGCACCTACTGCTGCTAATTTAACTAAGAGTTCGGTGTACATCATTATTGATCCCGATGGGCCAAAAGATAATTCTGCACCTAATTATATGTCTGATGCCAATGCTGCTGCTATTGCAGATTGGGTAAAGGCAGGCGGCGTTTTATTGATGATGGCCAACGATTCTGCCAATGCTGACCTGTTGCATTTTAATAAACTGGCCAATAAATTTGGGATGCTTTTTTCGGCCAAAAATTTAAATATGGTACAAGGGGATGAATTTGAAACCGGTGCAGTGTATAATAATGCGCTTAACCCTGTATTTAAAAAGACAAAGAAAATGTACCTGAAGGAACTTAGTCCGCTGGAGGTGAAAGCACCCGCAAAAGCCTTGTTGAAAAAAAATGGGGATATCATTTTTGCCACCGCTAAATATGGCAAAGGTTGTGTGTTTGCGGTGGGCGACCCATGGCTGTACAACGAGTATACCGATGGAAGAAAAATTCCCGCTGAATTTGAAAATTTTACTGCTGCCAACGAGTTGGTGCAATGGCTGCTTAAAAACGCCACTGCCAGGTAAACAAGAAATTAAGTAATGACCGTAGTAATTAAAAAATGATAAAAATACAACCCATACTATTTTTTATAACCGTATTCTTATTGAGTACGGTCAGCCTGCTGGCGGAGCTGCCATTGGTGGTGGCGAAAGGCCATACCGGCAATGTTACGGCCATCCGGCGGGCGGCCCATCGTTTGGTTTTGGATGCCACCGTTGCACCAGGAGAAACGGCAACACTTCAAACCATTGGTGTTGACACGGTAGCCGAAAATATGTTACGCTACCAGCGAAGCAACGGGGGGTGGCCCAAGCAATTTATGGGCAAAATTGTTGATTACAATAAAAGCTTGTCGGCTGCAGAATTACAACAGTTAAGGACGGGGTATGATAAAGGGATCGATGCTACGATTGATAACAGCGCTACCACCAGGGAAATCCGTTACCTGGTGACGTCCTTTGGTAAAACCCGCGACCAGCGTTACCTGCAGTCCCTAGAAAAAGGCGTTGGCTATTTATTAACTGCCCAATATGCCCACGGGGGATGGCCCCAGTTTTACCCTGATAAAAGTGGGTACAGGAGCCAGGTGACTTACAACGACAATGCAATGATCAATGTGTTGGAAGTACTGGATGATATTGTAAAAAAGAAAAAAGGGTTCGAAGTGTTGGGAGATGAGTACCGTGTTAAAAGTGCCAGCGCTATCAGCCTCGGTATACAGTGCATACTGGCAACACAGGTATTACAAAAGGGGCAGTTAACTGCCTGGTGTGCACAGTATGATGCTATTACCCTGCAACCGGCTACCGCAAGGAAGTATGAACTCCCTTCGGTAAGTGGCAGTGAATCGGTAGGGATCACCCGGTTTTTAATGTCAGTAAAAAATCCCACACGGGCTATCCAAAATGCCATCACAGCAGCAGTTGGTTGGCTTAACCAGGTGAAAATAAGCGGCTATCGATTTAAAGAAATACCGGCGCTGCAATTACCAAAAGGCATAGATAAAGTATTGGTGGCAGACACTTCCGCCACTACCTGGGCAAAGTTTTACCACCTTGAAACCAATGAACCATTTTTCACGGGTCGAGACGGCATTCCAAGAAAATCGATTGCTGAAGTGGAATACGAACGGAGAACCGGTTATGCCTGTTATGGCGATTGGCCATTGGCTTTAATCAACCGCGAATACCCTGCCTGGAAAGCGACAATAGAAAAGCTGAAGTAAATACGTTTTCCGCAAAACGTAGGAACCACATTGAAATTTAAAATATTAAAATAAAAATCATGCTACTATCCAGGTTCAACCTGAAAAATTTAAATTCAGCAAAAGTGGCCGTTCCCGCAGAAGCAATGTTTACCTTGCCTGAAAAAGTGTTACAGTTTGGAACGGGGGTGTTGCTGCGTGGGCTACCCGACTATTTTATAGACAAGGCCAACCGGCAGGGGATTTTTAATGGTAGGGTAGTAGTAGTGAAATCTACGGATGGCGGCGATGCTGCGGCATTTGACAAGCAGGATGGATTGTATACGCTTTGTATGCGCGGCATCGTGAATGGCACCGCGGTGGAAGAGAATGTGATCTCAGCTGCTATAAGCAGGGTATTGTCGGCTTCCAAAGAATGGGACGCTATTCTTGCCTGTGCGCATAACCCTCAACTTACTGTTATCATCTCCAACACTACGGAAGTGGGTATTGAACTGGTGAATGATGATATCCGCAAGCATCCGCCGGTATCCTATCCCGGTAAGTTACTTGCATTTTTGCTGGAGCGGTACAAGGCCTTTGGTGGTACCCCCGTATCGGGTATGGTGATTGTACCCACTGAGTTAATTTCTGAGAATGGAAAAAAGCTCGAATCCATCGTATTGGAACAGGCGCACCTCAATGGGCTGGAGGATAATTTTATTGAGTGGCTGGAACAACACAACCACTTTTGTAATTCACTGGTCGACAGGATTGTGCCCGGCAAACCGGCCGCCGGCATACAACAGTCACTGGAAGAAACATTGGGTTACCACGATGATTTGATCACCATGAGCGAGGTGTACAGCCTTTGGGCCATCGAGGGAGATGAGCACGTTAAAAAGGTGTTATCTTTTGCCGCGGCGGATGATGGCGTAGTGATTACAGATGACATTACTTTATTTAAAGAACAAAAATTACGCTTACTAAATGGTACGCATACCCTAATTTGCGGGCTGGCCTTCCTGGCGGGTATCAATACGATAAAAGAAGGCATGAATGAACCGGTATTGTGTGATTTTATAAAGGAGTTGATGGTGGAGGAAATTGCACCTGCTATTCCTTATCTTATACCTTTGGAAGATGCCCGGGCATTTGCGATGAAGGTAATTGACCGGTTTAGCAATCCCAGCATCGAGCACCAGTGGATCAGTATCACCCTGAATTATACTTCCAAATTAAAAATGAGGGTAGTACAGGTATTGCAGCGTTACTATGAATTGAATGGTAATGTGCCTGAAAAGATGGCGATTGGGTTTGCTGCCTGGCTGCTGTTTATGAAAGCGGTATCCAAAGAGGGTAAAGTGTATATGGGTGAATTAAATGGAAAGGCCTACCCCATTAGAGATGAGATGGCAGAATATTTCTTTAACCATTGGGAAAAACTGGCACCCGCCGCCCTCGTTACAACGGTATTAAGTGAGGTGGCTTTTTGGGATACTGACCTTACCCGCATACCCGGTTTTTCGGAAAAGGTAACCGGAAGGCTTCAGCAAATGATCGCCCGGGGTACCCTTGCGGTATTACAGGAGGAAAGTGTAAAAATTAATTAAACAATCATGAAACAAGCGGTTTTAAAAATACATCCCAACGATAATGTCGTGGTAGCCTTAACTGATTTAAAAAAAGGCGCTGCCATTGAATTTGACAACCAAACCTATGTGTTGCAGGACGATATCGATGCCAAACATAAATTTTTCATTAACGA
>JBBQOJ010000393.1:0-4099 GCA_038330815.1 Chitinophagales bacterium
AATCAGCATTCTCACATCACTTTAATTCCAGCCAATGAACGGGCACAAACATTAATGGAGGTAAAAGTGACCGCAAAAAAGGATAACAGTATTTACGGAGCAGGCGCTAACGAGTGTGGCGACTGGGTTTGTCAATACAACATTTTGAATTGCCGCAATCATCCGTATGGTCGTTGGCCCGTAATAGGGCAAGTGTATTCAGGGCCTGGAGGAGGAAGGGTTGTTTACCAGGGTTGTGGTAGCGGTAAAGATGCAAGGCAATATATTGTGAGTGTAAAAGGTATATATACCAATAAAGAATTTTACGTTGCTGATTATTCGAAGTTCAACCCGCCAGACGGCGATTTTTTATCTACGCTCTATTGGAATTACTCGCTGCTAACGAATGAGAAAGGCGAAGCAACGATATCTTTTTATACAAGCGATATTGTGGGGCGATTTAAAATAATAGCGCAAGGTGTAACGGAAGATGATGTCTTTTACGGGGAGGCTACTTTTAATGTAATAAAAGAGCAATAAGAAAACGGGTCGTCGCTCCCTGATCTTCACTTTAAGATACGAACGACTGTTATGTACGGAGCATTTTACTGCAACGATTGCTTCAGCCTTTTTTACATTCAATAAGGGCTTTAAACCGTGGTATATTGCATGCCGCTACAGATACCAGGCTTTACAGGTGGCTATTATAAATTATGTAAATCATCAATTTGGTTACATGCTGTTTTATTAACAGTATGCCGCCTTTAAAACAAACTGTGTCGGTAACGCCTCGTTGGTACTTTATTCCAGGGTTGGCGCACCTGCTGCGCAAACTGATGATTATGTTTTTCTTGCTGAAATCATCAAGAATGTATTTAGTAAAGCCGGGCAGGAAAGTGAAAGATTTATTATATTGAAGCGCACTGAGTTACGAAATACCTTCACATCAACCTGTTATTAAGTTCCGCATATCCCACTTGCAATTATCCGCCATAAATCCATACTGGGCTTGCTTTTCACTCTTTTTTAGTTTCGGCGGCGTGACTACAGATTTTTTACGGGAGAATGTTTTGTGCTTTTATTTTAACGCTTTAAAAATTTCAGCAACCGCTTCAATCGGTTCGCTACCTGCATTGACGAATAATGATTGGTTGCCCAGGTTAATTGGTGAGTTGCGGGCATTATCTGTTTCTGTTACGATCGCAGAATACTTATGGATGCTCGGGTACCTGGCTTTTAACCTTCCTATCCGTTCCCTACTTTTGCTTGTTTTTTTACGCCCCTTTTTTTACCAATACTTTAATTAAGATGTTACCTGGCCAGCTATTTTACCGGCGCGGCTTTTAATGGTGTATAGGTTATTTTATCCATTGTTACAGGAAGGGGAGAACGCAGGGAAAGCTTATTGTAAGTTTGGTTAGGAAAGTAAACCGCCGTCATTACCGACAGGCCCTTATCCGCAAATAACTCCACCGAACTAACGTCAATCACCAGGTCCAAGTCTATTACATCGTTCAACGCCAACCGTGGTGCTGCCTGCCTGCCAGGAAATGATTTATTAAAGGCAACTTTACCAGACTTGCTGCGATCGATGTAATATTGATTGGTGGCTTTTTCATAGCCAATTACCAGTGCTTCGCCCAATGGGTTGGAGAATACGAGGGCAAAATCTTTCACCGCAATTCCTTCTATCTTAACCCGGCAGGGCAACTGCAATGCGCCCAGTTTTTTTGTAAAATCGAGGTGGCTGGATACTTTAACAGCACGATGGGTAACCGCCTTCCCCTGCAACAGGGTAAGTTGGGGCACAGGGCGGGAAGTAAGCATCACCTCCCTGCCTACCCTTTGCAATGCCAGTTCCCTCGGCAGGGTCATGGCTCCTTTCCAGGTAGTGGTGGGCAAGTCGCCGGCATACAACCAGTTGCTCATCCATCCAATAAATATTTTCTGGTCGCCCGTATTCGACCAGGTGATACCGGCATAATTGTCCGTGCCGTAGTCAACCCAACGGGTATCCGTATGCGCAGCTGTAAAAGTTTTGCCATCAAAATCGCCAATGAAATATTGCGTGGCCGATCCCTTGTTGGGGCCGCCGGGATTAATGCTCACTAGTAACACCCAAACTATTTTACCATCCTGCTCCATCGAAAATAAATCGGGACATTCCCATACGCCACCATGTGCCCCGGCATTTTGCCCAAATTCACTTTCCCGCTGCCAGTTTTTTAAATCGGGGGAGGAGTAAAAGGTGATCCGGTCAAGGGTGGCCAGGGTCATGATCCATTTTTTACCCGCTTCGTACCAGCTCACTTTTGGATCCCTGAAGTCGGTGATACCCGGGTTAACTACCACCGGGTTGTTGGCATATTTCACCCAGGTTTTTCCTTCATCCAGGCTGTAGGCGATACTTTGGTTTTGAAAAGTATTGGTGGTTTTTTCCAGCGCTGCATTGTGATGGGTAAAAATCGCTACCAGCGGCACCTGGCCATCTTTTCCAAAACCACTGGTATTGTTTATATCCGCCACCGCACTGCCGGAAAATATAGTGCCCAGGCTATCGGGGTAAAGCGCAATCGATGCTTCCTTCCAGTTCACCAGATCACTGCTGGTGGCATGCCCCCAATGCATGGGGCCCCATTGTGTACTGTTGGGGTGGTACTGGAAAAACAAATGATAAGTGCCTTTATAGTACACCATCCCGTTAGGATCGTTTATCCAATTTGCTTTCGGTGAAAAATGCACCTGAAGGCGATGCGTTGCTGCAGCCGGTAATTGGGCCATGCCCGGCTGGGTGAATTGTGTTACCAATAAAAGTAGCAGTGTAATGGGTAACCTGTAAAGTGTAAGCATCGTTTTTTAGTTTATTATTTTATAACCCATACGTTTGGTATTCACAAACCTACCGGTAAAATAAAAGCTTCACCAGTAGTAAGTGAGTGCATTGCAAATTGCTTTGCCTGGTTTCGTTTGGCGGTAGCAAACGCCGGCGAAGAAAACCCAGGCCGAGTTGTTGTTTGTTTGCTCATTTGACACATTTGCCTGCAACAATTCGAAATGCACCCCAGTTCTTTTAATCCGTGGTGGTGTGTGCACCAACCACCTGCTGCGGTTAGTAGCAGGGGTTGCTTTATAAAGGCATTGGTAAAAGCAATTTCCGATTGTGGTATGCGAACTTACTCATCCCAGCCGGAGGTAAATTTTGCAGTAGCTAAAAAACGCCGCGGGTTTTCTCAACAGCAAAGTAGGCATTTAACGTTGTCCCAGCAATACCCCAACAGATAAGATCGAAAAATCAGGCTCCTTCGGTGGCAAATTCCATCCGGCGTTCCTATTGTAATTGTGGAAAGCAATTGAGCCAATGAAAAATTAAATATAAAAGCGGTGTACCACCAGGGGGGCATTTCCAGGGTACAGTTATACCGCAAGGTAAAGGCATTGCCGGATTGTTACGTGAATGATTATATATTGAATGTGCGGATACAAATCAACCTATTTGCGGGCCAGGGTGAATTAACGGTGAGCAATTGCCTTCAAAGTGGGATTTTTCTCCCCGGCTTATTTCTCTACCGTATTTAAAAATAAAATGGGTGTAACGCCTGCCGACTAACGGCAAAACGGCAGGAGGCAGAACAGGTGCCAGTTGGAACGGTTAATAACTTTTTCTCAGCCTTTCGGCTGGCTCATTGGGCAAGGGGCTATATCGGCTTACCGGAACAATAAGTAAGCGATCATTAAGGTAACAATCACATTGAATAACTGGGCTATTAAAAATGCATACATTGGTTTGCGGTTGGTGTTCTTTAGCAGGTCGGAGAATTTTGTTTCGAGGCCGATGCTGGTAAATGCCAGCACAAACCATACTGACTGCAGGTTTTTTAAACCATCTTTTACAGCGGTGATGGTTTCGGCCTGCAGCACAAAAGAAAACAACAGCGAGGCGGCGATGAAGCCCAATACAAATTTTGGAAAACGTTCCCAGATAACACCCAATGTAGGTTTTTCGGTTTCAGCGTCTGCCGCTTTTTTGTTCCAGGTCCAGTACACAGAGATGGCGAAGGCGGCTACGCCCAGCAATACATTTTGAGAAAATTTTACAATGGTGCTGATCTTTAAAGCCTCT
>JBBQOJ010000394.1:0-4098 GCA_038330815.1 Chitinophagales bacterium
TCCGCTGTACTCACTTTCATTGCCTGGCAACGGAAGTCCCTGTTCCTGGTAATATTGTTCATAAGCACCTGCCACGGTTTCGGCCACGTATACTTTTCCGGCTGCGTCGTACCAGGCGGGTATGCGCTGCCCCCACCACAATTGCCGGCTGATGCACCAATCTTTTATATTTCCAAGCCAGTGGCTATAAGTGTTTTTTAACTTGGGGGGATGAAATTGTATGGTATCATCGGCCACGGCCGAAATGGTTTTGGGCTGGCCGGCTAAAAATTTATCCATATCAATAAACCACTGCAACGACAAGCGGTGTTCAATAACGGCACCGGTGCGTTCGCTGGTACCCACCTGTCCCTTATAAGCCGTTGTTTTATCCACCTGTTGCAGTGCGCCGATGTCTGCAATTATCTTTTTTCTTAACGCAAACCGGTCCATGCCAACATAGGATACAACCAGGTCCGAGAGCAATTGCTCCTCGATGTCCGTTGCAACAAACCTGCCCGCTGCATCCAGCGTATCAATCACTTTTAGCTGGTGTTTTAGTCCCAGCAGGTGATCATTTTTATCGTGGGCAGGGGTAACTTTTAAGGCGCCGGTACCAAAATCGGCCTCCACGTAGTCGTCGGCGATAATGGGTATACGCCGGTTGACAATCGGCACCAGTACCTCCTGGCCCACCAGGTGGCGATAGCGTGTATCCGTTGGGTTTACACAAATGGCAATATCTCCCAAAATGGTTTCCGGGCGGGTAGTCGCCACCGTTATACCATTTCCTGGTTGGTTGTTATCAGCAAAAGGATATACGATATAATATAACTGGGCATCAATTTCTTTAAATATTACTTCCTCGTCACTCAGGGCGGTCTGGCTCACCGGGTCCCAGTTAACCATGCGTTTGCCCCGGTAGATTAATCCTTGTTGATGCAGGTGGGTAAATACTTTTAGCACACTTTTATAATAGTCATCGTCCATAGTGAACGCCGTACGGTTCCAGTCGAGGCTACATCCCAGTTTCTTCAGTTGCTGCAAAATGATACCGCCATACTTTTCCTTCCATTCCCAGGCGTAGCCTAAAAATTCTTCCCTGCTGAGCGATGATTTGGTTATCCCCCTTTCACGCAGCATCGCCACCACCTTTGCTTCCGTAGCAATAGACGCATGGTCGGTGCCCGGCACCCAGCAGGCATTTTTTCCCTGCATCCTGGCGCGGCGGATCAATATATCCTGTATCGTGTTATTCAGGCAGTGCCCCATGTGCAACACCCCGGTTACATTGGGTGGTGGTATTACAATCGTATAGGGCTCCCGCTCATCCGGCACACTGTTAAAATAGCCTTTATCCAGCCAATGCTGGTACCAGTTGGCTTCCACTTCATTCGGAAGATAATTTTTTGACAATTCCATGTTATCAGGTTATTTCCACCGGTAGGGCTTTTGGCCGCCCGGTTATTTTTTGCAAATGTACGAATTGACCTATTATATACTTCATCTCAAACAACGGGCAGTAATCGCAGGCTACTGGTTCCTCGGGTCGGCAGACGTTCATTTTATTTTGCCCAACGGCCCTGGTTTAAATAACTGGTTGTCCGGGCATTGGTATTTCAACCGTGCTTCAGTGGCGTCGCACACTGCAACTGCAAACCACTGCCGGGCAGGAACTGCCTGGTGCAAACTTCCATTGCAGGTGCCGTTGTGTTTAATGCCAATGGCCAGTGTTATCCGCCTGCCACCTAGGCCAACCAGGCGCCATTTACCACCCGTAACAAATAAATTGCTATTATATTTGCAGGTTCAATTTCACTTTTTGCAAAAAGTTCAACAAAATCTCCGTCTCCAGAAAATAATTACCGGCATCGGCATCCTGCTGTTTATTTTAAAAGTGATTGCCTGGTACCTAACCCGTTCGGTAGCGATATTAACCGATGCACTGGAGAGTACGGTGAATGTAGTAGCTGGTTTAATTGGCGTATACAGTTTATACGTTAGTGCAAAACCCAAAGACCAGGATCACCCTTACGGCCATGGAAAAGCAGAATTTATTTCCGCCGCTGTGGAGGGTACGCTTATCAGTGTGGCCGGACTGATTATTATATTCGAAGCCATCAATAATTTTATTCATCCGCATGTTATACAGCGACTGGATGATGGTATAATTTTGGTTGCCATTACCGGCGTTATTAATTATGTTGCGGGTTATATCTGTATTAAGACCGGTAATAAAAATAATTCAATGGCCCTGGTGGCGAGTGGCAAACACCTGCAAACGGATACCTATTCCACCATCGGCATTATCATCGGGCTCGTATTATTGTATATATTTGAAATTGGGTGGATTGACAGCGCAGTGGCCATCCTCTTCGCCTTTTTTATTATGTTTACCGGCTATCGGATTATCCGCAGTTCCTTATCGGGTATCATGGATGAAGCAGACGCTTCGTTGATAAAAAAAATGGTGCTAACGCTCAACGATAACCGAAGAGAAAACTGGATCGATTTGCACAACCTGCGCATCATTAAATACGGGGGCACCCTGCACATGGATGCGCATTTAACCATTCCCTGTTACCTGAATATCCGGGAAGCCAACGAGGAAATAGATACCCTGTCGGCCATCGTGGTGAAGCAATTTGGACAGTCGATGGAACTGTTTGTTCACTCCGATGGCTGTAATGATTTCAGCTGCCGTATTTGTACCAAAAAGGTATGCCCGGTACGGCAACATCCACTGGTGAAACAAATTGAGTGGACGATTGAAAATATTGCTAACGATAATAAACATCATTTATAATGCAACTCAACGATGCCTATTGGAGTAACCGGTACCAGCAACAAACGGATGGATGGGATGCCGGCGCTGTTACCACACCCTTAAAGGCCTACATCGACCAGTTATTGTATAAAGACCTGGCCATTTTGATACCTGGCTGCGGTAACGCTTACGAAGCGGAATACCTGATGCAACGTGGCTTCACCAATGTAACCCTGTTGGATATTTCAACCCTGCTTTGCCAGCGGTTGGAGGAGAAGTATGTACATTGGTTGGGGAAAGGCCTGAAGATAATTAATGCCGACTTTTTTAAACATACCGGCGCCTACGACCTTGTACTGGAACAAACCTTTTTTTGCGCCCTCGACCCCTCCCTGCGCAACGGGTATGCTGATAAAATGAATGACTTGTTGTTGACAGATGGCAAACTGGTGGGCGTATTATTTAATAAGCAGTTCGAAAACGGCCCGCCATTTGGTGGGAGCCGGGAAGAATACGTGTCCTTCTTTAGCCAACATTTTGATATACAGGTAATGGCTACCTGTTATAATTCCATTGCCCCCCGAATAGGGTCGGAACTGTTTATAAAACTGGCAAAAAAATCGGCTTAACAGGGCAGGTAATTTTTTGAAATGCAGGTATTGATATCCGTTAGTAATCACCGGCTTCCTTATTCAAATAATTTAGCCACGCCAAATGCAGCAGCGGCGGCCATGGCGCCAATCAGGGTTACCTGCAGGGCACCCTTCCAGGGATTGATGCCGGTAATTTTACTTTTAAAATAGCCAAAAACAAAGAGGCACACCAGGGTCGCCACTACCGAAATTTCCAGTGCTTCCGTAGAGTTGCTGATAAAAAAATAGGGGCTAAGCGGTATCACGCCTCCAATGGCATAGGAGAGCCCAATATTAAGTGCACTTTTCCGCGCCCGTTTTGGATCAGGTTGTTCAAGGCCCAATTCGTACTTCATCATAAAATCCACCCAGCGGTCCTTATCCTTTGCTATTTCTTCTGTAGCCTGGTTTTGTACACTTTCACTTAAACCGATATTGGCGAAAAATTGTTTTGTTTCCTTAATTTCCACCTCCCTTAAATTTTCCACTTCCTCGTATTCCCGTTTCACCTCGCTTTGGTAGTGATCCTGCTCTGTTTTACCGGATAAATAGCCACCCAACCCCATCGCAATACTGCCGGCGCAAATCTCTGCAATACCTGCAATTACAATAATCCTGCTGTCAGACACGGCACCGCTTAAGCCCGCTGCCAGTGCAAATGGCACGGTAAGTCCATCACTCATGCCAATAACGATATCTCTTAAAAAATCGGTGCTTTTC
>JBBQOJ010000395.1:0-4093 GCA_038330815.1 Chitinophagales bacterium
GAGCAAACCTGAAATGCTGCGTATAAAAAACTATGGCAAATACGATCGCGGAAGACAAAACGGTGCCGTGATGGGTAACAACGGCCAAACCCTGTTGTTTTATATGTCGGCGCAGGAAGGTGGCATCAACAACGACCTTTATGTAAGTTTCCTGGAAAATGATGACACCTGGACTGAACCTAAAAGCCTGGGCAAAAAAATCAACCTCAAAGCCTATAACGAAACCACCCCATACCTGGCACCGGATGGGGTAACGCTGTATTTTAGCAGCAACCGGCCAGGCGGATTGGGCTATATGGATATCTGGCGATCAAAACGATTGGATGATAGCTGGCAACATTGGAGCGAGCCGGAAAATTTGGGCAGCCCGATCAACACTGAGGATATGGACACCTTTTTTACTTTGGATGCAGGTGGAGAATACGCTTACATGAGTACCGAATTACAATCTTATGGCGAAAGCGATATTGTACGCATCAAATTGCTGGAACGCGAAAAGCCCGACCCGGTGATACTGGTTAGTGGCAATGTGTACAATAAAAAAACGAACCTGCCGCTGAGTGCCTCCCTGATTTATGAAACCCTGCCGGAAGGAACTGTGGCCGGAAATGCCATTTCCAACCCCTATGATGGCGCTTTTAAAATCACCCTGCCTTATGATAAAAATTACCTTATCCGTGCCAATGCTGATCATTTTTTCGCCATTTCGGAAAACCTCAACCTCGACTCACTGATCAAAGAAGGATACAAGGAAATTCATAAAGACCTGTACCTGGTACCCATTGAAGTAGGGCAAGTGGTACGACTTAACAATGTATATTTCGATTTCGACAAATGGGACCTGCGCCCGGAATCCTTTGTGGAACTAGACCGGGTAGTAAAAATGCTGGCGGAAAATCCGGCTATAGAAATTGAAATGAGCGCCCATACCGATAGCAGGGGCTCGGATGAATACAACATTAAACTAAGTGCCAACAGGGCTAAATCGGTGATGGATTACATTCTTTCAAAAGGAATTGCCCATCACCGGGTGATTTCAAAAGGGTATGGAGAAACCAAACCGGTAGTGCCCAATGATACCGATGAAAACAGGCAGTTGAACAGGAGGGTTGAATTTACCATTCTTAAAAATTAACCCGGCCCGGCTAAGTATACTGATGCGCAAATCTATCACCCTGTATATGGTAAAACTACCTGGCCAGGCCGTAACTCCACCAGGGGCGTATATATCTACTGCTAATGAATGCCGCATTTATTACTCCTGCTCATCACAGGTGGAATGCTGCAGGTTATTGGTGAAATAACCGGTCTTAGCAATCCGGTGCAGCGCTGTGGGGGAACAAATAAAGTATTTCAAAGCTGATGGAATTCTAATTTTGAGGTGGTATAATAAGCACTATTAATTAAGTTCCTTAGGAACGGCGCATATTGTTGCTCATTTATTATATGAACGTCTCCTGCGGAACGCTGAAAAGATTATTCATTTTTTCGCTGAAATGAATTTCGGGGATACAATAGGCACCGGGCCGCTGGCTCCTTAATTCATCCATATTTTCAAGTTTGTCAAAGTAGAATTCAATACCCCGATAATTTTATTGCACAACCCTTGACAAGGACAAAAACAGGTTGTAATTTTATTGCTTTATTCTGTCATCATTAAATACAGTTGTATGAATTATATACATCAACTAAATGAGTGGAGCAGTACACACAACCCAAGATGGCTGGTCACCATTCGGGTAGCATTGGGTCTTTCTCTTTTTGTTAAGGGATTCAGCTTTATACGCAATGCCGGATTATTGGAAGGCTACATTTCCTCCACCACTTTTGCAGCCAATATTTCCTGGCTTACCACCATCATTCCCTGGGTACATTTATTGGGCGGCAGCCTGATTATCGCAGGCCTTTTTACCAGGTTGGCGGTATTGGTTCAAATTCCTATATTGTTGGGAGCCGTAATTTTTGTGAATGCCGGCAAGGGCATTTTTGCCGTCGAATCGGACCTGCTCTTTTCAGTAATTGTATTAGTGCTATTGGTCTTCTTTTTGATAGAGGGTGGTGGAAGGCTATCGCTTGACCATTATTTTAATAAAAGCAGTAAGGCTAACTACCAGGTCTGATAATGCCCGTCGTGTCCCTTACTCCACCGCCATGATAAAACTTGCGGCAGTTGTATATCTATATTTATATTTGCCGCCGAATGGCGCAAAAAAAACTACTGCGGTTTGCAGCAATAAAAAGCTTTTCCAATGTGTTGGAATATCCCGAAAACATGCAAGGCAACTGGGGACAGCATTTTGATAATCAGCAACCGCTGGTGCTGGAACTGGCATGCGGCCGCGGCGAATATACGGTAGCGTTATCGCGGATGTTTCCGGGCACCAATTTTATTGGGGTGGATGTTAAAGGCAACCGTATTTATATTGGCGCCAATATATGCCTGAAGGAACAATTGCCGAATGCGGCTTTCCTGCGTACGCAGATCAGCCGCTTAACAGACTATTTTTTGCCGGGTGAAGTATCCGAAATCTGGATCACTTTTCCCGATCCCCAGTTAAGAACCTCCCGTGCGAAAAAGAGGCTTACCCATCCGCAGTTTTTAAGGTGTTACCAGCAAATACTGGCTACCGATGGAGTTATTCATCTAAAAACCGATTCGCCCCACCTGTATGCATTTACAAAAACGGTGATTGAACTTTACCAGCTTGAACTTGTTGAAGATTATGATAATTTATATCATCAATCGGATAACCCAGTAATGAAAATTAAAACACACTACGAATCCCTGGATATTGCGGGCAGCAATACCATCTATTATATTAAATTCAGGCTACCTGCAATTATACCCAACCTGGATGACGAATTACAGGCTTTATTAAAAGAAACCGAAAATTAATAATCGCCCGTATGAAACAGTTACATGAATTAAAAGAGGGGGAGGACTATTACCTTAATGAAGAAGGGTTTGTGGTTTTAACAGCAAAGTATCATCTTGATAAAGGCAGCTGCTGCGGTAACGGCTGCACGCATTGTCCTTATCATTACGAACAGGTACCACCTATACAACGGAGGGAATTATTGGCGGGAAGGATGCTAAAAGCTGACAATGGATGAATAAAAAAACTACCAATCCCCGGGAGAATTCCACTGCCCCAAAAACATATTCCTTCTTTGAGGACGTTTATGGGGTGGTTAGGCAAATACCAAAAGGCCGGGTTACTTCCTATGGGGCCATTGCCAGTTACCTTGGCACAAAACTATCTGCCCGCATGGTGGGTTGGGCGATGAATGCCGCTCACAATGCCAGGCCAAAAGTACCTGCTCACCGCGTGGTTAACCGCAACGGACTGTTGACAGGAAAGGCCCATTTTGCTACTCCCTCGCTGATGGAAGAATTATTAAAGAAGGAAAAAATTACGGTAACAGCCGATAAAGTAACCGACTTTAAACAACTGTTTTGGGATCCTGCGGTTGAACTTTCCCTTTAAATCCCGCAAGGCGTATTATCCCCCAAACCATCTTCCAACAACCGCCAACCCCGTTAAAGTTATCCGCTACATTTCTTTTATTTAACTACCTCCTGTTTATGCCCTAAAATTGGGTAATTGCAGTAATCCACCTTTTGCCCTTACTTTTACAAAAAGAAGATCGCTCAAATAATTGATATGGCAGCAGCTACCATTATGGGAACCATCACCTTCATCAACCATGATAAAGATTATGCTACCATTGAATACCAACAAAACGGTAAGAAAAAAACTATTACCGGAAACATCGGGGAAAAGGAGCAACTTAAATTAAAGGCCGCTAAAATCATCAAAAAAGCGCACCAGTTTCATGTAGGCGATGAGGTTAGTTTTTTAATCAGCCTTTCCGCCAGGGGCGACAAAATGATCGCAGACTGTATAGAATTTAAATACAATAATGCGCTTGATAACCTGCTGCAAAAAGCCACTATTGAAAACCGATTTGTAGGTTACCTTAAAAAAGTAGGGGATGATTATTTTGTAAAAGAAACCGGCAGCTATATTTTTTTTCCTTTATTTTTTTCTCCCTGGGAACGCAAGCCAACAGACGCCCACCTCAATGAGCC
>JBBQOJ010000396.1:0-4090 GCA_038330815.1 Chitinophagales bacterium
GAAGACCTGTTTATTTGTGCACTGCCGAATATTACGCCCAATGGTAAGCCCACCTACACGGCCTTTAAGAAGTACGAACTGGACAGGATGTTTGGCAGGTAATTAATATTTTTCGCGCAGGCCGGTAAGAAACCGCTCTACTGCCCGCCTTACTGGCGTAGCACTTGTTTGGTAATGATTGGCCAGTACAGAAAAAATCAACAATTTATTTTTTTTGGTAATAATAAAACCACTGAGGGCGCAATGGTTACTCAACGTGCCGGTTTTGGCAAAAATAAAACCTGCGTCTTTTTTATAATAAGCCGACAGCGTGCCTTCTCCGCCGGTGGGTAAGATCGTTTTTAACCGATCGAGCCCAAATTCGTTTTTCATTTTATTGAGCAGGTAAACAAAGGATTGGGGTGTAAATAAATTATAGCGGCTAAGCCCGCTGCCATCCACCCATTTGGGTTGTTGCGGCAGGTTTTTCAGGTGCGTTTTTAGCAGGGTGTCAATCATCTTCCGGTCGTTCATATAACCCAGTATTTCGTTGCTGGCCATCAACAGGGTTTGCTCTGCAAAAAAATTATCGCTGCGATGCATCATTGGTATAAACAGGGAATCCACCGGTTGTGAGCGTAGCACATTGGTTAGCTTCGGCCTGGCGGTATTTTCAGTCAGCACCTGCCGTTGTAACGTATCCTGTAGCATCAGCACCACGTCTTCTGCATGCGGGGTAAAAGGGATTGCTAATTGCCGGTTGTTTCCTCCAGTGATGGTGAGCAGGTTTCCTTCCCATTTTTTATCTACGTTAAACCCATTTTCAAGGTTGGCATCCCCGGGGATATAGAATTGCTGAATGCGTGGCATCACCGAAATTCCCATGCTGGTTTGTTTCACCTGCACCAGGTTGCCATACAGCGGTAAATTGCTGCGGGGGGCCATGTAAGGTTCGGTGTAGTCGTCCCAGGCCCAACCCCTTCCCATAAAATTATCTGTAAACTGAGCATTGGTGAGGGTGATCTGTTGAAAGCGTTGTAAAAAACGGTACACCGGTTGATTAACATAGTCAGCATGCAGCAGGGTTGGGTCGCCGGTGGGTTGTACCAGTATGGAGGAATCGTTTATAAACTGGTAGCGGATGCCTGGCAGGCTATCGCCCAGGTAGGTTAAGCCTGCATACAGAGAAAATAGTTTGGTATTGGAGGCAGGCACAAAATATTTTCCGGCCTCGTAATTATACCAGTAACGGTTAGTGGCCGGTTCATAAATACTGATACCAATATGCCCCGTGCTAATGGCCGAATCCTTAAGCAGCAGTTGCTGCGCCTTCGTTGTTATTTGTTTGGTAACCGAACAGGCAGTAAACAAAAAGCAGGTACTTATTACCGTTAGCAAACGGGCGATTCGTTGCAGGCCCTTCCCGGCCGCCACTTTTTGGGTGCTGGTGGAGAGCAGGGCATGCGGTGAAGGGCGCTGCCACCTGGCGGGGTAACAATACAAAATACCATAACTGTTCCGGGATATATTCATTGTACGCTGGTGTTTTGGCTGTTGACTAATTTAGAATTAGGATTGCGCTACCCATTTTTCGGGACATTACCTCCCTTCGGCGGTTACCCTCTTTCCTGTTCCCGCAGCCACCGTTCCGGTATTTCATTCCTGCTGGCACTGATATAGTCGAGGTAACTGCAGGCCACCATTTTTTTATTGGGTAGTTGCATCCACCACCTGCTGGTGCGTTTGCTTTGCAGGAAAACGGTATCCACTTCCGCAAAGGCGGTATGGTACTCGTTAAAGAGGTGACTTTCTTCAAAGGAAGCCTCCTGTTTGCTGCGGCTTTTACCATCAATAAAATACCATAGCATTTGCGCAACCTGTTTGGCGGTTAACTCATTTACATCCGCCTGTGGCAGGTAGCCATAAATGCCAAAGCTGCTCAACTTGTTACTTAGGCCGGCATAACGGGCAAGCATACACGCTTCTTCACCGGTAAACCCATTCGGACTGTTTTCGTTGGCCGGTGCATCACTGTATTTAATGGCGCTGATATCAAAGCTGAGTAAGCCTGTGTTGCGTAACACCGGTTCCATTTCGTCCATGTTTTCTTTCGCCACTCCTACGCGGTAGCAATCAAAACGAAGCTTGTCCATTGTTTCGAGCATACGGGGATGCACATAGTAGCTTTGGAAACCGATGTGGTTGTAATGCTTTACCATGTTGGGTTCACTGGTCAGCATCTCAAGTAAAAAATTTTCACTGCGGATAGAACTCTCCCCACGAAGGTCGATGGCTGCATCAATACAGGTCGCTTCCACTTGTATTCCTAATTCCTTGTAGGCAAAATACTGTGCCAATGTAATGTCGTGCGTGCCACCCAGCAGCACCACTGTTTTTTTCATCCTGATCAGTTCGGTGAGTACGGTTTTAATGGCCGCGTAACTATCGTTGAGGGAGGCGCCGGTTTTGATATTACCAAAGTCGGCGACCTTAACATCAAAGTGCCAGTAGTGTAACAGGTATAGTTGCCGCCTGATGGCATTGGCAGCTTCAAAGCCATTGGCGAAAACTCCGCCGCCCCTGGTTTCGCCGATGCCTATCAACACTATATCGGCGGCCGACACATCGGGCAACTCACTGTCATATCCAACCACGTGTTTGGCCAGTTGTCCGTCGTTATAGCCGCTGTCTTCATTTAAAGCATGAATGTCAATGGGAAGTAAAAAATCATGGAGGTCGTACATCCGCGTAAAATTTGCAGCAAACTTAGGCAATTAGTTGATAAAAGCCGGTAACCCTGGTGGATAAACAGGGTTACTCAATGGCTTACCCCTGCACTTGATGGAACGGTAAGCGCCTCTTTAACGTGCTGGCTGCAAAGTATACGTCTTGTAAACATTTCCTTATTTTTGCCGGATGGAAGAGTTGATACAAAAAATGGAGGCTTACAAAACGGAGATAAGCAATTACAGCGCCACTACCAGCGAAGAAGCTGAGGCGTTTCGCATTAAATACCTTGGTACAAAAGGATTGGTAAAGGAGGTAATGGGTGGAATGAAACTGGTGCCGGTAGAAAACAAAAAACAGTTTGGGCAGGTGTTAAATGAATTTAAACTATTTACGGAAGCAAAATACGATCAGCTAAAAACAGCCGTGATAAACGCCCAACCGGGGGGAATACACCACCAGCATGATTTGTCACTTCCGGGTGATCCTTTACCGGTGGGATCAAGGCACCCCATCAGCCTGGTGCGCAACCAGGTGGTTTCCATATTTCAACGCCTTGGATTCGCCGTGGCCGAGGGACCCGAGATAGAAGATGACTGGCATAATTTCACTGCGCTGAATATGCCGGAAAATCATACGGCCCGCGATATGCAGGATACTTTTTACATCAGCCAGCAACCAGACTGGATATTGCGCACGCATACCTCCAGCGTACAGGTAAGGGAGATGGAAAAAGGCAAGTTGCCTATCCGGATCATTTGCCCCGGTAGGGTATACCGCAACGAAACGATCAGTGCAAGGGCCCATTGTTTTTTTCACCAGGTAGAAGGGTTATACATTGCTGAAAATGTTTCATTTGCCGATTTAAAGCAAACCCTTTATTTCTTTGTACAGGAAATGTTTGGAAAAGATTTTAAGGTAAGGTTTAGGCCAAGTTATTTTCCCTTTACAGAGCCCAGTGCCGAAATGGATATCAGTTGCCTGATTTGCGGCGGTATCGGGTGTAATGTTTGCAAGCACACCGGCTGGGTTGAAATTTTGGGCTGCGGCATGGTGCATCCCAACCTGCTCGACAACTGCGGCATTGATAGTAATAAATATACCGGGTTTGCATTTGGAATGGGTGTTGAAAGAATTACCATGCTCAAATACCAAATCAAAGACCTCCGGTTATTCAGCGAAAACGATGTGCGCTTTTTACGACAATTTACGGCTGCCACTTAATCGTTATTTTATAATACCCCTGCCTTCTGTTTTACCATCCTGGTGTTTTTACCAGCAAACCATTTATCAGTACGCCTTTCGCACGTAGAACTTATTCCCCATATTATAATTTTATGTTAAGCCGTCAGCGGTTGGGTATCGCTGCCCATATGGGTTTCAG
>JBBQOJ010000397.1:0-4087 GCA_038330815.1 Chitinophagales bacterium
AATAGTTAGCTAACAATTACCAGGAAAATGAGGTTGTATCCACCTTTTGGGGATACGCGTGAGGGATTGCAGTGGAAAAGCCCGGAGACTCGAGGTACGAGTGGGGAGTACTTGCAACGGAAAGCCCGGCCCCCCAAGGCAATCGGGGGGACACACCCCAACCCTTCTTATTTATCCAACGCCGGGATGCTATGTTCTATGGTACTTTATTAAGCCTTCCATTGGATTTTTTAATACTTTACCCAACTGCAGTTCGTAAGAGCTACACATTTCTTTTAATATGTCTTTAAAACCAAAGGCAACGCTTCCAATAAAATTGATGGGCATACTCCAACTTTCCTTATACTTATATATATGGTTAAAAAAAAACTCGTTAAACCCATCCTCGATGATATTTTCAATCATATAATGGCCACGGTTTTCTATAAGGAAGGGTACAAAGCCGGCGAGATAGCGGTTAGGAAGGGGCCTTTTATATACTGCTTCTAAAATTTCAACGGCACTTGTATTGTATTTGGCGTTGAACCGATCCATCAGGTCGGGATCGTAGGTATTATATAAATAGTATTGCACCACTTTTTTACCGAGGTATGCACCACTGCCCTCATCGCCTAAAATAAAACCAAGGCCGGGGCTGTTTTTAATTATCTTATTTCCATTGTAATAGCAGGAATTGGAGCCAGTACCTAATATACAGGCCACGCCCTTTTCGTTACCGCAAAGGGCTTTGGCGGCACCCATCAGGTCGTGCGTAACGGCCACCTTCGCAGATTTAAAAATCTTTTGCAAGGCTTTTTTTACCGTTTTAACATTATTGGGGTTGCTGCAACCGGTGCCGTAGTAGTAAATTTCTGCCGGTTCGATCCCTTTCATTTTTACTTGCAGTTCTTTTCTGATCACATTTTCAATCTGATCGCCATCCAAAAAGTAGGGACTTATACCCTGGGTAAAAAAGGTTTTCTTTTTTTTGCCATCCACAAGGCACCATTCCGCCTTGGTGGAACCGCTGTCGGCAATTAGTTTAATGGGCATCTCCGGTTGTAGGTTTAATTTATTTAAACGGGAAGTTAATTAAAAAACACAACTGCCCCATTCATAATATTTCATTTATTTTCGTGCCTATAAGTGAATTTATGCGTAAAAAAATCCAGATCTGGCTTCCCTTTATTATAAGTATTGCAGTGGTGGCGGGCATGTTAATTGGTTACCGGTTAAGGGATACCCAGCCCGGAAAAAAATTCTTCGCTTTTGAAAAACCCAGGCCCCTGCAGGAGGTGATGACATTGATTCAGCAAAAATATGTAGACGATGTTGCCATCGGCCAATTGAGTGATTCCGCTATTATCGCGGTATTGCACAAACTTGACCCCCACTCTATTTTCATTCCGGCAGAAGACCTCCAAAGCGTAAATGAGGATATCGCCGGCAATTTTTTTGGGATCGGTATTGAGTTTAATATTTTTAGTGATACCCTGCATGTGCTGAATGTAATACCGGATGGGCCCAGCCAAAAGGCCGGTATCAGGGTGGGCGACAAATTTATTGCTGTGAATGACAGTGTTATTGCCGGAAAAAAAATAACCACCGACCGGGTTAGAAAACTGCTTCGCGGCAACCTTGGCACCAGGGCACTGGTATCTGTGTTGCGGAAAGATAAACTGCAAAACTTTACGATCATCCGGGGGGTAATTCCGGTGAGTAGTATAGACGCCGGTTATATGATTGAAAAGAATATCGGCTACATTCGACTCAACAAATTTTCGCAGGTTACTTACCGCGAATTTATGCAAACCCTGGAACGGCTGCAAAAGGAGGGCCTGCAGAAACTTATTCTCGACCTGCGTGGAAACGGAGGCGGGGTGCTGGATGAGGCCACCTCAATTGCGGATGAATTTTTATCGGGCGATAAACTGATTACCTACACAGAAGGAAAACACATGCCTAAACGGGAGTACCGTTGCCAGCGGGAGGGCTTGTTTGAAAAAGGGGCACTGGTGGTACTGGCAGATGAAGGGACGGCCAGTGCAAGCGAAGTGTTGATGGGCGCCCTGCAGGATTGGGACCGCGCTACCATTATTGGCAGGCGGAGTTTTGGTAAGGGGCTGGTGCAGGAGCAATATGATTTAAGTGACGGAAGTGCCCTTCGGCTCACTGTTGCCCGCTATTTCACCCCAATTGGTCGTAGTATACAACGGTCGTATACCAATGGAGAAAAAGCTTATTATGATGAAATTAGTAACCGTTTCAGGGATGGACAGGCATTAAATGCGGATTCTGTTAAGAACGACACCACCCTGATATTTAGTACCAGGGGCGGTAAAAGGGTATTTGGTGGAGGAGGTATTACGCCGGATATTTTTGTACCGGTAGATACCAGTGCTTACCACCCTGCCCTCACCAGGTTGTACCTTAACGGCACCATCAGCGATTTTGCCTACCATTACTATTTGCAACATGTTGAAACTTTTAACCGGTTCAAATCTCCCATGGATTTTGCCGGTCAGTATATGATTGAACCGGATGTGTGGCAACAGTTTACTATCGCGGCGGCTAAAGATTCAGTGAGGCTTGAGCAGGTATCAGCAAAAGATAAGGCCGACCTGCTGGCAAGAATAAAATCCTCCCTGGCAAGGCAACTATTTCGCAACGAGGGATTTTATGTTATGGTTAATACCGATGACAAGACGGTAAAGAAGGCATTGGAAACACTTACCAATTAAAAAAGCCCCGGGTTAGGAGGCTTAAAGATGTCCGTCTTGCATTCAAAGGGTATGTGGATATAAACGGGATACAAAGGTCTCACAATAATAAAATACGGATTGTAGCTGCATGGTTAATTTTTTGTAGTACTACTTCTACTCTTATCATTAATACATTAAGGTACTGATATTTCCTGTGGATGGTACCTTGTCATATTCATAAAAAACAATTTAAGTATATGTGGCTGAATAATATTTTAGAAACGATTGGTAACACACCCCTCATCAAGCTAAATAAAATTACCCGCGACCTGCCTTGTACCGTGCTGGCTAAGGTGGAATATTTTAACCCTGGCAATAGTATCAAAGACCGGATGGCCCTAAAGATGTTGGAAGTTGCCGAAGCCGAAGGCCTGATAAAGCCGGGTGGAACCATTATTGAAGGTACCAGTGGCAATACCGGGATGGGCCTTGCTCTTGCTGCCTGTGTAAAAGGGTATAAGTGCATTTTTACTACTACGGATAAACAGTCGAAGGAAAAAGCAGACATTCTGAAAGCAGTGGGTGCGGAAGTGATTGTTTGTCCTACTAATGTGGAACCCTCAGATCCAAGAAGCTATTATTCGGTGAGTAAGCGGCTGGCAGAAGAGGTTCCCAATAGCTGGTATGTAAACCAGTATGATAACCTGGCCAACAGGCTGGCACATTACGAACAAACTGGCCCCGAATTGTGGGAACAAACGGGCGGGAAGATTACCCACCTGGTAGTAGCCACCGGTACTGGTGGCACCATTGTAGGTACTGGCAAATATTTAAAAGAGAAAAATAAGGATATAAAGATATGGGCGATAGACAGTTATGGTTCTTTGTTGAAAAAGTATTTTGAAACTGGAGAACTGGACGAATCGGAAGTATATCCCTACATCAGTGAAGGTTTTGGGGAAGATTTTGTTCCTGCCAATTACGACATGAGCGTGATAGATGCTTTTACCAAAGTGACAGACAAAGACGGAGCGGTCATGGCGCGGCGGATTGCAAAAGAAGAAGGGCTGTTTTGTGGTTATAGTGCAGGTAGTTGTTTACAGGGCCTGATACAACTAAAAGGCAGCCTAAAGAAAGAGGACGTGGTGGTGTTGATATTTCATGACCATGGCAGCCGCTATATAGGAAAGATTTACAATGATGAATGGATGTTGGAAAGGGGTTTCTTAGAGATGAAAACATTTAGGGATTTAATTAGTGGAAGAGGAACACAGCGACTGATTACGCTGGCGCCATCCGATACCGTAGCGGCAGCTATTGAATTGATGAAGAAATATGATATTGAAAATATCCCGGTAATGAAGGACGGCGTTGCCACTGGCGCCATTTCAGCGTGCGGACTTTTC
>JBBQOJ010000398.1:0-4087 GCA_038330815.1 Chitinophagales bacterium
CTTTTAATCTCGATCAATACTACCCAATGGAACCTGACGCTTTAAACAGCTATCACTATTTCATGAGAAAATATTTATTTGAGCAAACGGATATTGATCCTGAGAATTATTTTTTACCGAACGGCCTTGTGCCCAAAGAGCATGTAAAAGAACATTGTGCCGAATACGAAAAGAAGATAGAAGACGCGGGTGGCCTTGATCTGCAAATTTTAGGGATTGGAAATAATGGACACATAGGGTTTAATGAACCGGGCTCACCTGTATATTCAAAAACAAGACTTATAACGCTTGATAATTCAACACGGTTGGCAAATTCCCATGAGTTTGGGAATATTTCGGAGGTACCTCGAATGGCGATTACTATGGGAATAAGTACCATCATGAAATCCCGGAGAATTATTTTACTTGCATGGGGGAAGCCCAAGGCCCCTGTTATTCAAAAAGCAGTAGAAGGTAAACCGACCGAGGAAGTACCTGCCTCACTTTTGCAGAATCATGATGATTGCACTTTTGTACTGGACGAATTTGCCGCTTCCGAGTTAACGAGATTTAAATCTCCGTGGCTTACCGGTGAATGTGAATGGACCCCACACATGATAAAAAATGCAGTTGTCAGCCTGTCTTTAAAATTAGATAAACCTGTCCTTAGCCTCAGCGATCATGATTACAATGAATACGGACTTAGCGACTTGTTAACTGAAAAAGGCGATGTGTACGGCATTAATCTCGAAGTGTATTATATGCTGAGAGATAGCATAACAGGGTGGCCTGGGGGCAAGCCCAATGTTTCCATGCCCAACCATCCTGAAAGATCAGTTCCCTTTCCAAAAAGAGTTCTTATTTTTTCGCCGCACCCCGATGATGATATTATAAGTATGGGTGGAACTTTTATGAGGCTTCACGACCAGGGTCATGAAGTGCATGTGGCTTACCAAACCAGTGGGAACATCGCGGTAACTGATGAATTTGTAACAAGGTTTCTTGACTTCACCGTTGGCTTCGAGAAAATTTTTGATATAGATAACACCATCAGCACATCTATTTTTAATAAGGCATCTGCCTATATCAATGAAAAGAAAGCCAGTGAAAAAGACACCGGCGACATCCGGAGCATTAAAGGCCTTATAAGGCGATGCGAAGCAAGGGCAACCTGTAAATATGTTGGTTTAAAAGGAGACCAGATTCATTTTATGAATCTTCCTTTTTATGAAACAGGCACCATCGAAAAAAATCCTTTGAGCGAGGAAGATGTGAGATTAACGGTAGAGCTTATGCGCAAAATAAAACCTCAGCAGGTGTTTTGTGCCGGCGACCTCGCAGACCCGCATGGCACACACAAAGTATGTTTAGATATTATTCTGGCAGCGCTTGCTTTCATGAAAGAGGCCGGCGATGAATGGCTGGCCGACTGCTGGGTGTGGCTCTATAAAGGCGCCTGGGAAGAGTGGGATATTAATGAAATAGAGATGGCGGTTCCTATGAGTCCTGACCAGGTAAGAAAAAAACGGTATGGAATTTTCATTCACCAGTCACAGAAAGATAGCGTTCCCTTCCAGGGCAGCGATAACCGTGAGTTCTGGCAACGTGCAGAAGAGCGAAATGGTAACACGGCGGACTTATATGCAAGGCTTGGCCTCACACGGTACGCAGCAATGGAGGCTTTTGTAAGATTGCCTTAATGATTCAAAGGTCTAAGTTTATCTGTGAGATTCAGCGACAAGGAATTTTCAAGTATAACGCAAGACGCTGTGATATCAAAAGAAAAGTTTAGTAAATGGTACACTAAATTTTTTGTAACAATTACCACTTTATGTCAAGAGTTTTTTAGACCTGTTGTTTCCCTTTTCTAACGTCACATTTTTAGCCTTCAGGTTTCAAAAAAAAGAAACTTTCGAATAAAGAGGCTCCATTTTATTTCACCCTGATAGAATTCTGCGGGTAAATCTTCACTGAAATACTAATTCTATATTTAATGCAAAAATTCAACGGGAATAAGTGCACGAGGTTCATGGTCGGGTACATCCATTTTTAGAAAAAGCATTTCTCCAAAACAAACTAAAATTTTAGCATAGAACTTTTTTATAAACCACATTTCAACCTGGAGACTCTTTACCAGCTGCCGGGAAAATTACGGTAAGGTAGTTTTACCTGAAAAAAAAGATCCTCAAATAATACAGTATACAACTTCGTTTATTTTAAATGAAGAACCACGTGAATCCGTATTCCATGTTGAAATATCCGCTAAGAAAAAAATAATTGAATATGCAAAAATTTTACATCTGTATAAAAATTGCATTTTGTTTTTCAGTATTTTTTCTATCGAATGCTAAAGCTCAGAACTGCTCTTTGCTAAATGCAACCTTCACAAGTTATGAATCCCGATGTGCTGCAACCGGTGCGATAAAAGTAACTGCAACCGGAGGGTCAGGTTCGTATAAATACAAAACTATCGGACCCGTAAATTCAAATTTTACTACATCTGACTCCATTACCGGGCTCTCTGCAGGAACCTATAGTGTTATAATAAATGATATTGTTACCAACTGCACTTTTACTCAAAATAGTATTGTTGTTTCGGGAACATACGAAGACCCCAGGTTTAACCTGAGTGAAGTGGACGTGAGTTGTGATCATGGAAATAACGGGAGTATAACTGTTAATAATGTGCAGGACGGAAGGCCACCCTTTGCCTATTCAATTGTTGCTCCTTCGGCCATGGGTGTTGGGACTGTGAACAGTAGCGGTATTTTTAATACCTTAACTGCAGGTGATTATAGTATTCAAATGACTGACTCGTGCGGAGGAATACAAACCCGGCAGGTGACGGTAAATGATTACAGTTGGTGGCTCAGCTCGTATGTATTTAATAAAGTTTCATGCGACTCCGCTACGGGTTACATAGTGGCGATGGATAGTAAAGGAAATGTAAGTAATGCGGGTGGAATACCTGGATTTACTTATGGAGCGGTAAGACAACCGGGAGATACAGTGTGGTCTTCTTCCGCAAATTTTTCCCTGTATGTAAACGGCCTTTCAAATTTTGAAATAATCGTAAAAGATAATTGCGATAAAATCAAAAAAGGAAATGTCTCAATTTATTTATCGCCCTCTCTGGCGGCTAATGCAACACTCTATAATATCACCTGCGACAGATTTTCTGCGAAGCTAACCGGCATCAGTAATTTCTTTAACGCCGATTTTTGTTTGTACGACAACAACGATATCCAGGTAGCCTGTAATTCAACAGGAATATTTACAAATTTAACCTATGGCTCTTATTGCGTTAAGGCGCACGATGGGTGCACCGATTCTGTAATATCCAGGTGCTTCACTGCTTATCCGCCGCCGCTTAGCATTGGGGATAATGTCGCCATCAGTAATAAAACTTGCTTCACTTTTTCAGCCTCCATCACAGGGCAGGTGGGGCTCTACAATGCTAACTATTGTTTGTATGATTCGGCAAATGTATTGATAGGCTGTAATTCGACCGGCGTCTTCGATAATCTTTCCTATCAAAATTATTGCATTGAAACTAAAGATGGCTGCCGGGACACAACTATCACAAGGTGCTTTACAGCATCAAAGCCTACCCCTATAGTTGACCAGGTAATTACCCCATCATATATTAGCTGCAATAGTTTTGGTGTTGTCGTAAATGGGGATAGTCTTACCAATCCTTCTTATTGCTTATATGATAGCCTTGGTGCTCTCATTGTTTGCAATTCCACGGGAATTTTTGATAGTCTCTTTCTTGGCAATTATTGTGTAAACGTTTATGATGAATGTTTCGATACAACTTTCATCCGGTGTTTTAGTGTGGGACCGCCTGTTGTAATTAATAATATAGCTGTTACTTTCAGCAATAAAATTTGCAGTTCTTTTACGGCCAATGCATCCGGCAGTAATCTCAGTAACCCTTATTATTGTCTTTACAATGATTTGGATTCATTGCTGAGTTGTGACAGTACAGGTACCTTCGATAATTTGCCGTATGGTTCTTATTGCATAAAAACCAGGAACGATTGCCCCGATACCACATTTACAAATTGCTTTACTGTTACCCAACCGGTTCCTTCAGTAAACAATA
>JBBQOJ010000399.1:0-4082 GCA_038330815.1 Chitinophagales bacterium
CCGGATATGTCTTTTTTTGTACTCTAATTCTTTTTTTAACTCCCGGCTTCGATTTATTGCGGTACATGGTAATCCTATCGAGGGGAGAGTTTACATACAAAACCCTGTTGTTCCTGGCAAACTCTTCGGCAATATTTTTACAATTGCTTCCTATTTCAACATCCCAGGGCTGTTGCCCTACCACTACGATATCTCTTCCGGTTATCATATTATTAATTTGCACACTTTTATGTTACCTATTTATAATAGCGGTTATTTTTGCGATGCAATTCATTCAATACTTTACTATCAAAAATAGAACGCCATTGTAGCATACCTATTGTGGGAACCTGCCAATGTTTGGTATAAATTCGATAAAATAGGGCCAGGCACGTAACACCTGGAAATTCAGCACCCCGGGTTCATGTAAAAACAATGGCTGTTTATCAATGTAAAACCAGCCTCTCCTAAACGCTTACCTTAATCACAAATGGAGGCGGAGATATAAAAGTCTTTTAAACAGGCGGCCTGTTATCGCGGCAATCTGATTTCTATTTAGTGGAAACTGTCTCCTGAAACGAGAATCCTGCCATATATGTTCCATCATACTGCGCTTGTAATCAATCGATTGTGTTTTGGCATTATTAATGATTTCCGTAAAAAAAATGGAAAGCATGCAGTCGCAAAAAGATTATAAAATTTACTTATTGGATGATGATATGTTTTATATGCATTTATTCCAGCAGCATCTATATAATCTTGGCTATGTTGACGTTTCTACATTTAATGACCCTGTTTCCTGTTTAGAAAACCTGCAATCACCACCGGATATTATTTTTTATAATCATGGAGTTGACTTTTTAAAAGGATTAGAGGTATTGAAACTGATCAAAAGGCGTAACCCGCATATTTATATGATTTTTATTTGTTGGGAAGATGAAGTGGAAACGGTAATACAATCCCTGAAATATGGCGCCTTTGATTATTTTGTAAAGGGCGAAAATGATGTAAAGAATATTGAAATGGTGTTAACGAAAATCCGCAGGGTGAAGGAATTGTTACTGCGGAATAATATTGTACGGTTTAAAAAATATAATACAACTAACCACTAAGAAAGGAGTCTCCCTGTTATTGCTATAGTTTAATCAATCATTTAATAATTGTAGTTTAATTTAAAGCCGCTGCGATAAGCGCATTTTTATCTCCTCTTTTTACGGGATTTCATCTCAAAAAAAAGTTCTACCGCTGCCAGTTTAATTGTGCCGGGTAAATAATTCACTCTTCTATACCCTGTTGATCTTTGATTCACCATCGGGCAACCATATTAGCGGCAGTAAATGATCACAGGCTTGCTTAACAAGGTGTAGCGTTTTTACTATAAATGGGGTAAGTAATTATTTACAACAGAACAGATTAAAAGTAGGGTATAATAACTATAGTGTTTTTACGTTGTAAGTACGACACATATTTTCACCTGATCCTGGTAAGATGGTACTAAAGCAATTGGCATTATTTTATGAGGGTTAAATACTAAAATCCATGACCCAGCCTGTGCCTCAACTATCGATGCTTGCAATTGATGATGAAGTATCTATTCAACTGATTTTACAACACTATTTTAAAGCTGATTTTTCTGTAATTACCAAGGGTAATGGAAAAGAGGCATTGGCCTGGATGCTGGAAGGTAATATCCCCGACATTATCATAGCCGATATTAATATGCCCGAAATGGATGGATATACGTTTATAGACCAGGTAGGATCGAGTGGCTTTTTACAAAATATCCCAATGGTAATGCTGTCTGGCAGTGACAGCACTGAAAATAAAATCCGTTGCCTTGAAGCCGGCGCCGACGATTTTATGGTAAAGCCATTTAATCCAAGGGAACTTGCAGCAAGGGTAAATGGTTTGTTGCGCCGGATTGGTAAAAAATAATTTTAAAACCTCCGAATCCTATGACACCTAAAGAGAAAAAAATAGCGTTAATTACAAGCCAGGTAGAAATTGCTGATCAAATTAAGTTGGCCCTTAACGGCCTGTTTGAAATAGATACCTATAAAAGCGGGCTGGCCCTGCACCATGCCATGGAAAAATCGTGCCAGTACAAAGCCATCATCACCGATGATAAATTGATGGGCGCTAATGGCATTCCCCTGCGTAAAACCCTCAATAACTTCGGACATGGCCAGATACCCTTTATGGTGGTAATGGATCAGATTGACAATGAGCAGCGTAGGCTGGCGATGCGGGAAAGTATTGCGGAGCTATTCTCCAAACCCTTGGATGAACGTGCCATGCGCCTGCGCATCCCTTATGTAGTTGATAATTACAACAATGAAATCGATAAAAAATCTGCTAGGCCGGCTTACCGTTTGCCGCTGATAAAAAGATTATTTGATGTCTTTTTTTCAGGGATGGCCCTGTTGGTACTCAGTCCTTTGTTCCTAATGGTTGCCATCCTTGTAAGGGCCGAATCGAAAGGGCCCGTATTTTATTATTCCCTGCGGGTGGGTTCCGGCTACCGGGTATTTAAGTTTTTTAAGTTCCGTTCTATGTTTACCGGCGCAGATGCCAAACTGAAAGACCTTTCTCACCTCAACCAATACAATAGCGCCAAAGCCGCACCAGTAGC
This sequence comes from Chitinophagales bacterium, assembly GCA_038330815.1. Lineage (GTDB taxonomy): Bacteria > Bacteroidota > Bacteroidia > Chitinophagales > Chitinophagaceae > Ferruginibacter. The sequence goes on from JBBQOJ010000399.1 coordinate 2,612, forward strand.
AACGGGTGTTAACGTGAATGAGCTTTGTGAATTTTGTGAGCGGGCGGGTACGGGTTGCCGTAAGCCACTATATGCCGATAATAAGGTGGTGTGTGAAAACCTATACCATCAACAAAAAGAAAGTAACCCTGATTCGGCCTTTATCAAAATAAAGAATGACCCGAGAATAACGAGGGTAGGCAATTTTATAAGGAATACCAGTATTGATGAGCTGCCCCAGTTATGGAATGTTTTTATTGGTGATATGTCGATTGTTGGAAACAGGCCCTTGCCTTTATATGAAGCGGAAAAAATAACTACAGATAAATACGCACTTCGGTTTTTGGCTCCGGCGGGTATTACCGGGCTGTGGCAGGTAGAGAAAAGAGGCAGGGGCGAAATGTCGGAAGAAGAAAGATTGAATTTAGATAATAATTATGCAAAGACACATAGTTTCGGAAATGATATCCGGCTTATAATGAGAACAGTTCCTGCATTGTTTCAATCCGAAAATGTTTAAAATCCAATAAATGAACAGGTGTACACCCTTTGCCTTTACTATAATTTTTTCATGGGCGCTATTATTCAATAGTGCCACACAAGCTCAGTCGGTATCGGTGGATTCTTTGCTGGTAAGGGCCCTGGCTACTGACCAGTTATTGCCCATGTTAATTGATTCTGCCATAAAATATTCACCTGAAGTAAGGCGAATCGGGAGCACTGAAGACTATGCTGCTGCTAATCTTCGAATCAATAAGAATATTATTTACAGTGCAGTTTCAATGGTGTCCTCCTATAATTATGGTACCAATATTTCAGCGCTCACCAACCCGGGTTCAACCGTTGGCGGCAACAATTTTACCACTTCGCAAAATAGTTTTTATAATGTTGGCATAGGGTTACAATTGCCTGTTACCCACCTGATCAATCGAAAGAGCATTATCAAAGCAGGGCAGTCCCAGGTAAGTATGGCCACAGCCGAAAAGGATCAAGCGGCCTTGATTATTCGCCAGGAAGTGATCCGGCTTTACCAGGATTTCAAGCTTTCGCAAAAGTTGGTTACCATTAGCAGCAGAAATAAACAGGGTGCACAAATCAACAATTCCATGGCCGAAAAAGATTTTTTAAATGGCCAGATATCGATCGACCAGGTATCGAGGGTGCTGGATATTTACAACAAATCAACCATCGAATTTGAAACTAATGTAAACCGCTTTCAAATGATGTATATGCAGCTGGAGGCTTATACCAATACCAATTTATCCACTTTAATAATGCAGGTTAAATGAGTTTTATTTATTTTGTAAGATTGGTATCAAAAAATCTGCTGTGGCTGATACTGATACCCTGTATGCTGGCGGGGTCTGTTTACTATTTTACCCGGTGGGAAAAAAAGGTATATTCTTCCGAGTCCGTCATTTACACCGGTATTGCTTCAGGGTATAGTTTAAGCGGCAGCACCAAGGCCGATTATTTCGCCACCAGTAACGCA